>CAZHBK010000001.1:0-28028 GCA_964530465.1 uncultured Nitrososphaeria archaeon
ATTTTAGAGTGAAGACGGTGATTACATGACGTACGAACATGATAGAGAGTCTGGATATAATGGTCTTGGGTTTACATTAATAGTATTAGGTATTATAGTGGTATTCATTGGTTTTATTCTTATTGCATTTTCATCCATATTACCAGCTTACACTCAAGTTACACAGCCACAGCAAACCCCACAGGGTCAGCCTGGTGGAGGAGTTGTCATAATTGCCCCTATCCCAATAGTACTAACTGGTAGATACGCTGAGATAGCTACTATAGCATTTATAGTCTTTACATTCTTGATATTCCTAGCGATATTCTATTGGTTCCTTAGGATGTCAAGAGCTCCAGTTGAAGTTGTAACTTAAGCTAGTTAGATCTTTAATTTCAATCCTATAGGTCCTCTATAAATTAACTTAGTTGGAGCAATACCTTTATCCTTAAATTCAAGTGCATATGCTGTAAGTCCTACAGCTCTAGCTATATATAGTACTCTGTAGAACTCGCTTAAGTTAAATCCTAAATCTAATAGGGCTAGACCAGTATAGAAGTCTAAATTTAATCCTCTACAATTATAATACTTCCTAACATATTTCTCTAATTTAACTGCATAATCATATAACTCTATTAAATCATTTGATTTAAGGATTTGGCGAGAGATCTTCTTTAAATCTTCGATGTATCCAACCTTATACTCACTTCTATGAGATAGTATAAATTCCTTTACATCGTTATCTAACTCATTCCATATTTCATCGATGTTCTTACCTATATCTGACATCTTAAGTAGTATTTCAAGAGGTGATATTATACAATCACTTACAAAGTTAGCATAACTATTAACTGCAAGGTTTAAAGCTTCAAATAATGTTAGGCCTGACGTAATATACCTAATTACGCTGTAAACGCTGTTATCAACCATATAGTCTAAGTGAAGGATGAATAAGTTTTGAATATCCCTATATACTCCATCTTTAAATGTATACAATTTAGCTAATAGATCTTGAATCTTCCCAGACTTGGAAATATACCTTTGCTGTAGTAGGGGTATTGAAGCTACTAGCCCTATTTTCTCATTCAATCTTCTAACTTCAATAATTGTATCTATATTCAATCCATACTTACTCACTAAGTTAAATACCTTATGAATTATATCTCTGTTTGGGAATTCACCATATACTAGTAAGTATGCTGTCTCTAAGAATGATAGATTACTGTTTATAATGTCAGATGTATCATAACCCCTATAATAGATCTTACCTAATTTATCATGGTGGTATGCTACTTCAGTCTCAGCTTCTCCATACTCTTCATTCATACTTCATCAATAACATAAATAAATCTTGATACTGCTATATTACCTATTCTTATCTAACCTTTAATAATTCATCAATACTAGGGTATCTCTCACCTGCTAATCCATGTAGGAATGATCCACCACTCACGCATAGCATTCCACCCATACTCATTATTATATCACTTAATCCATACATTGCAATTTCCGCTGTTGTATCACCACCTAGGAATATTAATCCATTACCGGCAATCATCTTAGTTAATTTAACTCCATTATCAAATCCCTTCTCGAAAACACCTAATGGTCCAGCTCTTATTCTAATTCTCTTATTTTCAATCTCTCTCGCATACCATTCTACAGTCTCAGGCCCTATATCATATATGTAGCCTTTAGTTTTACTAATTTCCTTAATAGATACCTCTTTCTTCTCTCCATTCTCTAATATTATGAAGTCTCTCGGATATCTAACATTATACTTCTTAAGAAGTAATCTTGCAGCTTCGAATTCTTCAGGCTTAAACTTCTTCTTTAAAAACTCATTATTTAATGGATTTAAATCATTTCCATCAACATATGCGAGTAACTGTCCTGGGAGCCCACCCGTATATCCATCCATCTTCTCAAGGATTTTAACTAGGTAATTAATCTTCTGTAGTTTAGCACCACCCATTATTATAGCTGCATCATCCTTATCAACTGCTAAGGCCTCACTCAATGCCTTCAATTCATATAGCGATCTAACGCCAATGTACGTCTTAGCAATATGTGGGAGTGCCATAACGCTCGTATGAGCTCTGTGCCATACTGGCATTGCATCATTTACAGCTGACTTAATAAGACCTTTAAAGAATTCAATAAACATACTCCTATTAGGGTTAAAGTTAGTTTCTTCATCCATCATCCTAATATTATCGAATAGTAGTATCTGTCCTCTCTCTAACTTTCCAATCTTCTCTTTAGTCTCCCTACTAAACATCTCATTATATGGTATGTACTCGATATCTACATCACTTGGGAGCAGCTTTCTAAGAACTATCCAATGCTGTTTAAGTGGAATGAAATCTTTCTGACCCTTCCTCCCCTGATGAGCGATAACCACTAACCCAGTGTACTCAGATAGTAGTTGTAAAACGTATGAGTATACCGTAAGCCTATAGCTATTTTCAACAATTCTACCATCTACAACAGGTACATTAATATCAATTCTAATTAATGTTGGATTCTTAAGTTGACTCGCTAGATTTATCAACCAATAATCTCTAGTTAGATTGTAGTAATCTGGCATATCTAAACACCCAGTACTTTATAACTTCTTAGAAGACTAAAAATAATACATTACGACCCTAGAGTTAACGTTATATATAAATCTGAATAAAACAATAAGCTTCATTCAATGATAAGATATTAAGACCTTATAAGAGTATATATCGTTATTGATATGTCCTATTAAATAGATGCATCGATAATAATCAATATAAAATAGGCCTTTATAACTAGTTAATTTACTAATCCTATCTTGATGAGTAAAATTCTAAACAGATATATATTCATGAAGCCTGATATAAGAGGTATAATTGAATGGGCGATTTTAATTACATTAGCTATACTATCAGATCTTTTATCTATCCTGATGATTATATCTAATATAGTGATACATCTAATTGGCTATACTTTGTTTGGAATAGGATTAATAATACATGCGATATCTCATATTCACCATAAGCAAGCACATAGTAAGGCAGGTGAGATAAAGTATATTGTTACCCATGGAATATACTCGAAGATTAGACATCCGGGTTATCTAGGTATAATTCTAGCATACATTGGTTTTTCACTATGGTGGAATAGTATAGTACCATTGATTATAGCACTAATTCTATCGATATTATTAGTTGTAACTGCCTTAGAGGAGGAGAAGTTCTTACTTAAAAAGTTTGGTAGAGTGTATGAGGAGTATATGAGGAAGGTTAAATGGAGATTTATACCTGGTTTATTTTAGGCTTTAAGAATTGACTTTCATTTAGTGTAAGCAAGTATATAATCATTGTAAACAGCATTAGAGTATATCCTACTAAAACCTTTAGTATAGAGTAATTTATCAATAGCATTAGTAATACTCTTATAATCTACACCTTTCATTAATATGGATACCACAATCCCTCTCCTAACATTTGAATATACTTCAAATGTTCTTACAATATCTTGAAAGTGATGTATGACAGTATATAGTAAGATCCAGTCTAATGCATTAATTCTAACTGGTGGCTTTTCACCATTACATAGTATAAAATCACATATCTTATCCTTACATCTAGAGACGGCTTTCTTTAGAGCTTTAAAAGAGATATCTAAGCCAATCAAATATGCATTATTAGAGATATATCTACATAGAAAGCCAGTACCACATCCCACATCCATGCAATTTGAACTCTCACATCGATTATATAGATCTAATGTTGAGGCATACTTAATAACTTGTTCCGAAAAATATAGTTCATCATAGGCATCTACAGATAGATTATAAAGTAGTGCTAACCTCTTAACTCTATTAATTACAGCCTCTCGAGTCATCTAGAATTAAATCTAAATTTTAAAATAATTTAATAATCTTCTATTAGATTGCATTATATACGATAATAGGTGATTCAATCTGATAGATCAATTTTACTTGAAACCGTCTAGACCTTTAGGTATTTCAATAATAGCGGTTTTAGATATCCTAGGTGGTATAATAGCGTTATTCCTGGGATTTATAACCATTATATTAAGTAGTCTTCTATCATTAGTGCCGTATTATGAGATGGTATCTAATTACTCAGTTAACCCATCGATATTAATAATTTTCTCAGGATTTCCAACAGTGGTACTTGGGGGTTTATTAATTGCTTCGGGATATATGTTGTGGAGAGGTTGGGAATTCGCCAGAATCCTTCATATCATTTTGTCAGTTATATCTATACCATGGGGTATATTAACTTTAATTCTAGGATCTAATACATTGATCAGCTTCATAATAGGTAGCTTTAATATACTTATAAGCTTAATCCTCATATGGTATTTAACAAGATCTCATGTTAAAGCTTTCTTCAAGTATTATACTAGTGGGTATACTGAAGAAACCTCCATTACTTAACTACTAGTATCCTATCTAGCGGGATCCTATCTATCTTTAAATCCTCACCAGCGAGCCTCCTTCTTCTTACATATTCTTCCGCTATTAACTTCTCAATACCATCAGTATCATATCCTAAGTTCATCAATCTCTTAATACCCTCTCTAATTAATTTTAGATATCTAATCTTATTAAATTCCTTAACCTCGCTTAGAATCTCCCATATTTGAACTATCCTCTCAGCTAGATATAGATGTATATATTTAATACTATTTGTAAAATCTCCAACTACACATAATTTTTCAGCTAGGGGTTTTCCGAGTTTTAAATATACATAATCTCGTACATCCTTAGGTATATAGTTTGGTTTATCACCTAATGTCATATCTGTTAAGTTTCTTCCCAAACCTAATAAGCCACCATATGCAATAAGTCTATATCTAAATCCTAGTGGATCTAGTAGATTCCTTACTCTATTAAGACCGTTATAAGTTGAAAAACCCATAATTAGGAATAATGAATCCCTTTTAATACAATTAATTAGTTTCTCTAAGACTGTAGTCATAGTCTTACCGCTAGCTATAGTATCACCAATGATAATAACTTCCACGTCTTTAGCCATATCGCATAATCCATAATCCTTAACTACCTTAACTACTATGTCATTAGGCTTATAGTAAATTCTACTCTTAACATCAATATCTCCAATTTTAAAATCAAGCTTATACTTTCTTAATGCATAATCTAACCCGTAGTATAACCCTCCCTCTAAGATCCTAACTAAGAGAATCCTATGTCTTATGAGATCTTTAATGAAGTATCTAATTAAATCACATGCTGTATTATTAAGGATTCTTCTTAGTTCATCCCCATATATGTATGGGTTTGAGAACTTCTCTTTAATACCATTACTAATGTAAATGTATGTATTTGGCCATTCAGGATAATTTAAAACCTCCATCATTATTTTTACTCAATAGAATTCAATTCGTGTTATTTTAGTAATCTCGATTAATATTCTGAAATCGATTAAATATGATAGTATTTTTAACATTAGGGATAGAAGTCTTTCTTTAATAGTATTAAGCGCGGTAATTTTATCAATATCTCTAGACGTAGCTATAGCAATATTGAATTCTCCATGATTAAATACAATCCTCAATATAGCTTTAACTCTCTCCATATGGAAATCTGATGTCACTATTACTAGATTTCTAATATTCAATTTTAATGCTATATACCTTAAATATATTATATTTCCGAGTGTAGTTCTAGAATGCCATTCGGTAAGATATCTTTTAACCTTATATCTATATAATAGTCTTCTCATTGCTTCTGCCTCAAGTTTATTACCTAATGTAATGAAGTATTTGAAATCTCCATTTCTATATATCTTGAGTGCTTTAATAAATCTAGATATAGTTATTAAACTCGGTCTATGATATCTATCTGCTCCTGAAGCTAATAATGCTATTAAGGATTGACTATCTGCCATATACTACTCATGAAAAATATATCTTTGTGATTATGTATATTTAAGATATACTTGCTATCTTAGAGCATCTCTTCGGGTGTTTAAAATGTTTGTTGCCGCATATTCAAAGGTCGGCAGAGACTTTACATTTTCAGATTATAAACCGCAGTATCCTAGAGATTTAGAATACTTAATAAAACATTATACGTATGAAATATGGATCGATTTAAACTCTAAGTCTATATGGGGTAAGATTTCATTAGACGTAGTTAAGTATAAGGAGCCCACAGATTACATTAGACTTGATGCAGTAGCAATGAATATTAAAAGAGTATATGATGATTCTGGCGACTTAAATTACGATTATGACGGTAGTATTCTAACGATATATCTTAGAAATCCACTATCCGAATCTCCCACTAGAGTATATATTGAATATAGCACTAAAGAGCCACAGTATGGATTATACTTCATCGAGTCAGGTAATGGAGAGGTAGAGTTAGTATATAGTCAGGGTGAGACCGAATGGCATAGATATTGGCTTCCAATATACGATTATCCAAATATGAAGTTTACATCTGAAGCAATAATACATGTTAAAAGAGGATATACCGCTATTTCAAATGGTAGGCTAGTAGAGCATAAATTCGATGGTGATTGGGAGGTATGGCATTATAAATGTGATTATCCACATAGTAGCTATCTAATAGCTATAGCAGTAGGTAAGTTTAAAATATTCCGCGATGAGGTTGATGGTATAAAATTAGAGTATATAGTACCTGAAGATCTAGCTGAGTATGTTGATAATACATTTCAGAATACTAAAGATGCAATTAAATTCTTCAGTGAGTGGCTTGGTGTTAAATACCCATACGATGTATATAGGCAGGTTGTAGTTAAGAGATTTGTAGTTGGTGGTATGGAGAATATAACAACTACAATACTAACCGAGCATGTAATGCTTGATAAACATGCTAGGCTAGATTTTGAAAGTGAAGGTCTTATAAGCCATGAATTATCACACCAATGGTTTGGAGATTTAGTGACTTGCAGAGATTGGTCTCATATATGGATTAATGAGAGTTTCGCCACCTTCCTAGATTCATTATATTACAGGCATTGGAAGGGTATGGATGAATTCATATATAGAATGTATCAAAATCTGCAAGCATATCTAAAGGAGTATAAAGATTATTATAGTAGACCGATTGTGTACAGAGTTTATAAGTATCCTGAGGAAATGTTTGATCGTCATTCATATCCTAAAGGCGCGTTAGTAATTAATACACTCTTAAATCTATTAGGCGAGGATTTATTTAGGAGTATTGTTAGGGAGTTTCTAACTAGGTATAAATTTAGAAATGCTGATACCGAGGACTTTAGGAAAGTCGCAGAAGAAGTTTCTGGTAGAAATTTAGAGTGGTTCTTTGACCAATATCTATATAATGCTGGGCATCCAGTAGTTAAAGTATCTAAATCATATGATCCTAAGGAGAAACTCCTTAAGATAAGCCTTAAGCAGATGCAGGGAGATGATTCACCTGAGGTATACAAGCTACCTATAGAGATCGTTATATTAAGGGAGGATGGTACTGAGGTTAAATATAATATCTGGCTTGATGAAAGGGAGAAGACAATAATAATACCTATGGATTCGAAGCCTAAACACGTCTATATAGATCCATTGTTTAAAGTCTTCATGGTTTTAGACGTAGATTATCCACTCGAAGATAAAATCAGCATCCTTAAAGAATCAAAATATGTATACTGGCGTATTTTAATGGCATCATCACTAGGTAGGGAGGTTAGCACTAAAGCTGCAGATGCACTAGCTAAAGCCGTTGAGAAGGATTCATTTTATGGCGTTTCAATTGAGGCTGCTAAAAGTTTAGGTGGTATGAAGATAGAATATGCTAAGAGGAAGCTTTTAGAACTTCTTGATAAAGTTAAAGAGCCTAGGGTTAAGAGAGAGGTCATTAATGCATTAGGTAATTATAAAGGATCTGATATAGGAGATAAATTAATTAAGATACTATCAGATGATGCTGAGGCATATAGTGTTAGAGCAGCCGCTGCAACTATATTAGGTAAGATTAAGGATAAGAGAGCACTTAAGGTTCTCAAGAAGTACATAGATGTTAAAAGCCATGCATACATTATAACTAGAGGTGTATTAAGTGGTCTAGCCGAATATGGTAGTGATGAGGCATTCGAGATAATAAAGAAATACCTAGATATAAGAAAACCTGACGTAGTTAGAATAGCGGCTACATCACTATTAGGTAAATTCCCTGAGAAGAAGGAAGTATATAAGTTATTATCGGAACTTGCGGCTGATAAGGAAGTTAAAGTTAGGAATGCAGTAGTTCTAGCATGTAGAGAGCTTATGAGTTCCGAAGCCATACCAATACTAGAATCCATAATTTCAAGAGAGAGAATGGGCTGGGGATATAAGGGAGCTAGATTAACAGTTAAGAAGATTAGAGAGCATATGGAGAGAGGCGTTGAATATAAGAAGTTAAGAGAGGAGATAGAGAAAGCAGTTGAAGAAACTAGGAGAATTGTCGAGCGTGTTGAGAAACTTGAAGCCAAAGGTTTGGCATAATACGAGTTAAATTCCCTATCTTATTTATTTTGAATAGATGATGCTTTAAATAGAAGTAGACCATTTAATGTTCTAGTTAAGCTTTAATTAGTTCGAATTAATTTTATATATTTTTTGAATATAATGAAGAAGATAAATGAAGAACGTAAAATTAGTATTGCAGAGGCAGTTAGAATAGTTGTATCTAGGCATCCATCGATTTTAGACTGTCTAAGGTTAAATATTGGTAATTACTCATCAATCGGTAGAAAGATATACGATGAGGTTGTTGAAGCGTTAGGTGGTAGATATCCATCATTATATGCTATTAAGATAGCTCTTAAGAGATATGCTGAATATCTAAATAGGAATATTTCATCATATGAGGGTAGAATTAAGGATATACTTAGGAATAGCCAGCTTGAAATGATTAATGACGTCACGGTATATACGCTTAGGAGTAAGGAATTCTTTAGAAAGATGGGTACAATTCTTGAGAAGATCAGTGAGGGGCATTTTATTCAAGTAACTCAAGGTAGGAGATCTATAACTATAGTTGCAGATAGAATTGCATCATCTGAGATCAGCAAGTATATTAATGAGTCTGATATCTTAGATGTTATGAATAATCAATCAGCTATTATAATTGTAAGTCCTAAAGATATAATTGAAGTTCCTGGAGTAGTAAATTATATAACGTCACTACTATTCTATGAGGGTATTAATATTACTCAAATTATAAGTAGCTATATAGATACAATAGTTATAGTTGATAGGAGAGATAGTTTAAGAACATACCAAGTCCTCGAGAAGGAGATTAGAGGGTGTAGATAAATACTACTTACATGCCACTATCATTATTAACGAGCCTTTAAATAAGCTATATAAATATGTAGTCCTGAAGATCTTTGAGAATATTTTGAATAATATCTTATTTTCAGGTATTCTAGTAATTGTATCTGCCAATTTAACCCATGGATTCTTAGCACTACCTGTATGTATTGATGATATTATTGGTACTGCATATTTAATGTAAAGTTTGAGGAGGAGTTGAATTACGGGATTATCGGGCTTACCTATATCTATATCAATGAAACAACCTCCTTTTCTAATTAATCTACTAAGCATGTATACTGCTTTAAGAAGGTTTATCGAATCTCTAATACTATATGAGGAATATATTGAATCTATAGAGCTAACCCTAATTGGCGGATTTTCAAATAATCCAACTACAATATCAAATCTATTGCTTAGCTCCTTAAGTTTTGTAATGCATCTTAAACTAAGTATGAAGCTTGCATCTAGACATATCACATAGCTCCTACTTATGCTTAGTAGTATCTTAGCTGTTGAATCTCCAGGCCCAGATCCAGCATCTAATATATTTACGCCTATAATATACTTTACCCCAATCTCTCTAAGTTTATCTGCTAATCCGAGACTTACAAGATTATTAACCTTACTATATAATTCTCCAGTTCTTATTATAGAGTTTATGATATCTATCCAATCTTCAAAATTCCTACACTTTCTCTGATTCGGCAATTTCTCTAAGCCTCTCTAATCTCTTAACGATATTCGGATGAGTGCTTAATAACTCCATTACCCTATCCCATAGAGTAATTCTTCTTTTAGATATGATTTCCTCAGCTAATTTATAGTCATTTCTAAATGATGCAATTAATCCTGTATCTTTTAACGCTACGTCGGGATCAGCAATGAGTAATGCTTTGAAAGCACCAATACTACCTAGGTCGCCTCGCCTAATAATCCTACTAGTTGAGTATGTTATTCTCGCTAATGCCGCCATTAATTTCCTGGCTCCATTATCAACATTACATGCTGATTCGTAATCGGCATAATACTCTCTCAATCTACTGAATGCAAGTAGTATTAACTGTAATATGAAGTATATTATTAGCGATATGAAACCTATTGCTGCAGCTACTGTAGCTGGATTTTCTTCATCACTACTCTCTATGAATGGGCTAAAGTATAACTGGTATAATGCTATTCTACTAATTATGTAAAATACTGATGGTAATACGGACATAAACATCAATGCTTGTACATCCCTATGTTTAATATGACCTAATTCATGTCCTAATACAGCTTCAATCTCATCTAGATTTAGGGTATATAGTAATCCTCTTGTAATAGCTACCTTCTTCTTACCAAATATACTTCCATATGCAAATGCATTAGGGATGTCTACTTCGGCGAGCATAACTTCAGGTTTTTTAATACCTAGCTTACTACTTAATTTAGAAACGATATCATGTATTTCAGGTGCTTCACGATATGATAGAGGTCTAACCTTATATACTGCTTCAATAATCTTAGGTGCTGTAATCCACTGGATTAAATTGAATACTAATGCTATTGCTAATCCAATATATAGGTTTAAACCGAAGAAGTCTGTCACCAGTATTATCGCTAGTGTAGATATAGCAATGAATATAGCTAGTGTAGTGATCATTGAAAGATATAACTTAAATCTATATAAGCTCATATCCTAATCCATAAAAAACTACTATAGCATACATTTAAGTTTAAATCGATTTAAGAATTAATGACGTGTAATACGATATTAGTTTCCTCTGTTCATTTATTGGCTATGTATGCCTATATTAGATTATATACATGCCTAATAGTATTACCTATGTAGATAGCTATGAGTAATTACTGTATAAAGTCTATAAATTTAACTAAGATATATCCAGGTGGTATTAAAGCAGTTAATGGCGTTAGCTTTAAAGTTGATTATGGAGAGATATATGGATTTTTAGGTCCTAATGGTGCCGGTAAGACAACTACATTAGGTATGTTAATTACGGTTATAAAACCTACTAGCGGAGATGCATATATAGCAGGATATAATATTCATAGAGATGCCAGTAAGATTAGGGAGAAGATTGGAGTTATGTTTCAAGACCCAACTATCGATAGAGATCTAACTGGTTGGGAGAACCTATACGTACATGGGTTGGCATATGGAATTAATAGGAATACTTTAATTAAGAGAATTGATGAATTACTCGAGTTTGTCGGATTATCTGAATTTGCAAATACTCAAGTTAGAAGGTATAGTGGCGGTATGATTAGAAGGCTCGAGATCGCTAGAGCCCTCCTACATAAACCTGAAGTATTATTCTTAGATGAACCTACATTAGGATTAGATCCTCAGAGTAGAGCTAAGATGTGGGATGTTATAAGAGACTTAAATAAAGAGGGTGTTACAATATTCCTAACGACACATTATCTTGAGGAAGCCGATAGATTATGTGATAGAATTGCAATTATAGACTACGGTAGGATCGTATGTGAGGGTAAACCTAGTGAGCTTAAGAATATGATTGGAGGCGATGTAATCTACGTAAAGATATCTAAGTCAGATAGCAATACAAATGAATTTATCAATACTCTTAGTAGGATTGGTAAGGTTAAATTAATCGGAGATCAAGTTTCCATCGTAGTTAAGAATGCACCTAAGACATTACCTAAGATCTTCGAGTTAGCAGAAGAATACAGCATAAGAATTAGCGAGATTAGATATACGCAGCCCTCATTAGATGATGTCTTCTTATATGTAACTGGAAGGAGGCTTAGAGATACTGAGGTTTCGTCCCTCGAATTTATTAGAATGAGGAGGATTAGAAGGATGAGGTGATTTAATATGAGTAATAGAGATCTACTCGCATTTTATGCACTAGTATATAGGCATATTAAAAGGTTTATAAGGTATAAATCGAGAATAGTTACAAGCTTCATACAGCCAATATTATGGTTTGTATTCTTTGGTATTGGATGGAGTTATGCATTTAATATAAGAGGTTTAAATCTTAAATTCCTATTCGGTGGTGTAGACTATCTTAAATTCTTACTTCCAGGCGTTGTTATGATGACTGTATTTACGTCTAGCTTTATGAGTGGCTTAAGTGTACTATGGGATAGAGAATTTGGATTTCTAAAGGAGTTGCTAGTTTCTCCAGCTAGTAGAATCGCTATACTATGCGGTAGGGTTTTAGGTGATTCGATAATTGTAACTCTCCAAGGCGTTATAATGCTAGCAATACTGTCAGTATTCGTAGGTAGTATAAATCTATATGGTATTATAATAACGGTGTTAATATCATTCATAACAGCACTAATATTCGTAGCATTAGGTATTACAATAGCATCATATATCAAGAGTATGGAAGCATTCCATATGATTACAGGATTTATAACACTTCCAATGCTCTTCTTAAGCGGTGCATTCTATCCAATAGATCCATTACCTGAATGGATGAAGATACTTGCATTAATAGACCCACTTACATATTCAGTAGACTTAGCTAGAAACGTGCTAATAGGAGTATCATCATTAAACTACATGATCGACTGCATAGGGATTATAATCTCACTAGTAGTATTCATATCACTCTCAGTATTCTCATTCAAGAGGACTTATATTGCATAGTGAGAGGCCGGGCGAGAAGAACGCCGCACCACAGCACTTATCCCAAATCGGGATATCCTATAGTCTCACCCGGCCCCTCAAGCAAATTAAATTATTTAAGATATTTAAATAAATTTCCAAAGCATTACAGTAGTTATATTCAATATTCTATAGTAAATTCAAGAAATCTCAATATAGGGTCAAATATAATAGATGCATGCTACTATGTATTTACTATGTTTTTTTCACCACTCTAGTATAAAATATATTATTACATGATTAGAATCGTCAGCTTCGACTTTTGGTTTACATTAGTCTGGGAGGATTTAGAAGGATTAAAATATTACCAAGATAGAAGAATTGAGGTATTATATAATGCCTTACGCAATTATACAGATGTATCCCTTGATGAAGTTAGAGTATTCTATAAAAGTACAGGAGGCATTAGAATGCTGGTCTCGAATAAAGAGCTAATTAAATTTATCTTTAGAATGGCTGGTTTAACACCTACTGATGATATATTAGATGACATTGTTAAAGAGTATGAGGAAGTTGTAGATAACTGGAAACCACATGTCAATGAAGAAGCATATGGTGTATTAGAAGGGCTTAAGAAATTAGGTTATAAAATTGCTATAATCTCGAATACATCGTTCTCAGAGAGAAGTCTATGGTTTATCATTAGGAATGTTGGATTTGATAAGTATATTGATGGGGTAATTGCATCTTCTGAAGTTGGCTATATAAAGCCGATGAGGGAAATCTTCAGAGAGTTATTTAATAAATTTAACGTAAGTCCTAAAGAGGTTATCCATATTGGTGATTCATACTTCTCAGACGTTATAGGTGCATTTAATGCAGGAGCATACGGGGTGTTATATAATGGATTGTGGAGATATTATATTGATGAAGAAGACTATAAAAATGCTATATCAGTAAATTACAATAATAGATGCATCGTATTAAGCAATTTAAATGACATATTTAACGTACTAGATAGGATAGAGAGTAAGGGTAAGCTTTAATAATATGAAGTGGGTACGTGGTATGCATGATCAAACAACATCTTAGAACAGCGTATGAAATAATATCACTATAATAAAAATTAATCTACTGTTAACTCTATCTATTCTATAATGGATCTTTCTAGGAAGTTATTAATACCAACTTTAATACTGTTATTAATATTTGAATCTCTAACTCCTATTAATGTAATAGCTACTTTAAATCATGCCTCAAATATAAGCTTTAAGGTTAATTCAACAATTAAAAATTTCTTATCAGCTATTGATAGAAGTAGTTTAGTTCCTAATGCTGTAGTTGTATCTATTGATAATAAACCATATCTATACCTAGGTCATGGTTTGAAATATCCTCTTGATGGAGGTTCTAAGATATTTAAGATAGTTAGGCTTCCGAATGGTAAGAAGGTATACGTCTTATATAAGAATTGGACTAAATACATGCTTAAGTTAATAATAGTATACCATGGTATGTCTGAATATAAAAGTAGACTAATTAACTTAATTCATAGATTTGGAGGTTTTGTAAATTATTCGTATACTCTATTTCCAATGATTTCAGCTACTATACCTGCAGGGAATGTAAGCAGGCTTTTAGATTATAGTATTAGGATCGATATATGTGCAGATTATAAGGTATATGTTAAGCTGAATGAATCAGTACCTATTATTAAGCCTCCTGATAAGTGGAAGGATATTGAGAAGTTATACGGGAGGGGGTTGAATGGATCAGGTATTATAATTGGAATCCTCGATACTGGTGTGGATATTAAACATCCTGACTTCTTCTTCCCGAATGGTACTTCCAAATGTATCTATAGCATTAGCTTCGTACCACATGAGAATGCTAGTGATGGATTTGGTCATGGTACTCATGTAGCAGGCATTGCATTAGGTACTGGACTAGCGAGTAATGGTAAGTTTAAAGGTGTTGCTCCAGGAGCACTACTGGCTAATATTAAAGTATTATCTAATGAGGGTTATGGATATATCAGCTGGATTATTAAAGGCATTGAATATGCAATCAATAAGAGTATTAATGTAATTAATTTAAGTCTTGGAGGTGGTTTTAATGGTGACGGCTCTGATCCATTAAGTATAGCTGTAGATACAGCTGTAAAACATGGTATTGTAGTAGTTGTCGCAGCAGGTAATTCAGGACCTTATTACTACTCCCTATCATCCCCTGGTGTTGCTAAAGGTGTTATAACTGTAGGTGCGATTGCTAAAAACCTAACAGTCGCAGATTTTAGTAGTAGAGGGCCTACAGGTGATTTAAGGATTAAACCTGATGTTCTAGCTCCCGGCGTAAATATCATAGCTCCAGTAGCTAGAGGATCATACTTAGAGAAGCTATTTATGAAGCGATATCCTAGGGAGTTTATAAGAGGTAAGGGAGGCAATTATATTATATTAAGCGGTACTAGTATGGCTACTCCACATGTAAGTGGATTAGCTGCATTAATACTCCAAGCACATCCAGACTATACCCCAGAATTAGTTAAATCAGTAATTACCTCTACATCTAGAGATTTAGGCTATAATCCATTTATTGAAGGTGCCGGATTGATAAACGCATGTAATGCAGTACTAACACCTGTAATTCCAGATAAAGCTGTCAAGACATTAGGCTTATTATATAATGGATCTGGATCTTTAAAGTATGTAATTAAGAATTTAAGTGATAAAAGAGTCAAACTTAAATCAATTAAGGTTATCTCCAGAGATATACATGATCGCTGGGATAACTCAAAGAACATAATAATTAAGTTTTCTAAAGAAGTATTAGATCCATATAGCTATATAAGTTTACAACTATACATATCGGGAATCGTACATCCATCAGTATATTACTTAAAGCTTATACTAGAATTCAATAACTCTATAAGACTTACTCTGTTAGCTTCATATGCATATCTAGCGAGGATAAACCTGAATACGACGTACAATGGTATTCCATGTGACGTACTATATGTAATATATAGAGTTAGTGAACCTGATAGATTGATCCTACCTTCTGGATATAAATACGATAATGTATCTAACTTTGCATGGTTCTATTTAGAACCTGGCCAGTATAATTTATTCGTAGTAACGCTGAACTATCCATCAGAGAATGAATCGTTTATCAAAGGTCCATTCTATATATCTACTAGAAGCATATACGTACCTGATATAGGTAATTACTCATATAGCATTAAAATTGAATCTGGATATAAAGCAATACCACCACGTGAATCTCCAGCTGGATTAACACTATATCCATACTATTATATAGTTGCGCTTTATACTCCTGCTAATAAATCAATTGGTGTATTCATAAGTGGTCTATGGAATATATCTAACTTCATACTCTATAATGATCTAACGACTAATGATAAAGTATTCTTACATTTAGAATATATTGAAGAACCAGTTTATACTATAAGGGGTAATTTAAGTGAGAGATTAAGATGTTATAATACGCTTTATATGGGGTCTTGGATTTTAACTAAAAGCATTAGGGGTAGTCTTGAGTTTAACACTCTTAGAAGATATAGACTTATACTATCATCTCAGATCGATAATGATATTGCATACTTGAGTTTAATTGATACACCTCCCAAATATAGATATACATATATTGCGGTAATACCATGCTATCAAGGAGGGTTGTATTATGTGGAGCTATCTAAGCCATTGTACGATGAATCTCAAGGTTTTCTAACATTTGATAAAGGCATGATATTAATTAGGAATATATGTCTATTTAGTCCTAGATATGATATAAGTAGGATTGTTAGAGCTTTATCACCACCATACTTTCCATTTATAGACGTATCTAGATACATTAAGAATAACAATACATTATATAACATTACCGTCGGATTAACAACCAGTATACTACCATTTAACGTTGTAGGTGATGGTAATAGTAGTATCGAACTCTATAGAAATGGTATGTTGATCTATAGAGATTATGAAGTAGGAGATATAGATTACTTTGGGTTGAGGAATAGAATACTAGATTTTGGAAATTATAGAGTACTTACGCGCTTCGATCTAAACTATCCACTCTACTATAAGGTACATCTAGATGCTGGATTTAAGATACCTAATCCTGATATATCACCGCCATTGATACTATCGGTTAACGTACCATATGTAACTGAGAGGTCTAATACTGGTAGCATACTACTTCTAGATTTATCTGGTTTAGATCATGCTAGAGTGAGAATGAGTTTAGACGGTGGTATTACGTGGTTCGTTGTTAAAAGTTCTATAAAATCTAGTAGATACGGATTGTATAGAAGGTATAATGTAACGTTTAATATCCCAAGATTTAAAAGAGGACTCTGTATAGAATTTTATGCGTCAGACATATATGGAAATTACATATTCTTCAAGATGTATAATATTACTATATCTAAACTATTGACTTATAATAGAATACCTGAAGTAGTAGTTAAACCAGGACATTACATTATGCCTAATAAATCAGCTAATATATCTATATCATACAGCTATAATGATCAATATGCTATACGATTATATGTTGATGGTTCGTTTAAAGCTAACATACCTATAGACGGTAGTAATACTAGTTTGATATTGCCTGATGTTATAAGGTCAGGTAAGATTGGATCTCACATAGTAGAGCTTAAGTTAGATTATAACATATTAAGGAAGGCTTACACTATCATGGAACGTATACATGTAACTAAGTTGATCGTTAATTCATACGCTATATGTATTAATGGTTCTATTAAGAATACCTTGGATAATAGGTATCATATAGATGTAGGTTCTGAATTGATAGTAGGGTTCCATATAGTCTGGAAGCATGATAATTCAAGTGTAGATAATGCAAGAGTATATCTGAGTAATGGGCTTGTATTAAATACATCTAAGGGATATGTTTTGATTAGACTCAAATCTAATAAGGTTAAAATGGAGAATATATCGATTTCAAAAATAATATATGATTATGATGGTTATGTAGATATATTTGAAGCTAGAATAAAACCCAATATTCAAGTCATTTGGGATACAGTTATAATTGAATCATTAAATAAGACTATAGCTAGATTTGAAAATGGTAGTCATATTAAGATATGTTTTAAAGCATATTATGCATTCAATAAGAAGCCGTTTAAAGGAGTAATCGTTATAAACAATACATTAGCTGTTAATGGTACTGGGATATTTAAAGTATTAATTTCTGAGGATAAAGTGGGCGAGTATAGATATATTGTTACTGGGATTAGAGATGATTTATACAATCTAACTACTTTCAAGCAGGCATATGTAGACGTAATCTTCGATCATTTAAAAGTAGATGTTAAATACTCTACTAGTTTTATGTATGTAAGTATCACTATATATGTTAGATGGATGAGTGATTTAAAGCCTGTTAGAGATGCTAGTGTGTTAATTAACAATGTTCATTCTATAATGGTTGAACCAGGTTTATATAAGTATAGTGAATTCACGATTATGCCATTCTCAGAATATAATATCAGTATCTATAAAAGTGGTTTTAAGATGCATTCTATAAAGCTCGAAGTTACAAATATAGATAATATAACTGCATTTTCTATAATAATTATCCTCTTATGCATCATTATAACATATATTATTAAAAGACTTATTAAGAAGTAGTCTTATACTACGGATCAGGCATTAATCTCTCTTTTTTGAAAAATCATCTGAGGTATTTACATCGTAAAACAATATTATATAGTATATTCTTTCATATAATGCTTATCTAGGCTGATAATATATTAGTGGGTTTAAATACCTTAGAGATGGTGGTACTCCGTGATTGAAGTCAGATGGCATGGTCGTGGAGGTCAAGGTGTTGTCACCAGCTCTCAACTACTTGCATTTGCAGCTATTCAAGAAGGTAAGTATGCTATTCACATACCTCAATTTGGTCCTGAGAGGAGGGGGGCTCCAGTACAAGCATTTACAAGAATTAGTGATGATATAATACAAGTTAGATGTGGTGTTTTAAACCCGGATATCGTAGTAGTTATCGATCCGAGCTTACTTCAGCCTCAATTCAGAAGTCTAATACTATCTGGTGTTAAAGATACAACTAAGATTATATATAATACTCCAAATCCAGATGCCGCAAAGCCTATTGATAATCTAGAGACTTATGTTGTCGATGCTTTCCATATTGCACTTGAGGTGATAGGTAGGCCTATTTATAATACTGCTATGTTAGGTGCTTTAGTAGGTGTTACTAAACTAGTGGAGTTAGAGAGTGTACTTGATGCTGTTAAGAGGAGGTTTTCAGGTAAGATTGCTGAGGTGAATGTTAAGGCTGTTGAGAGAGGTTTTAAGGAGGTGAGGAAGATTGAGTAGTTGGCCATCTAAATGGATGGATCTACCTATGGCTGGGATTATAAATAAACCTGGTAATAGTTTAGAGGTTAAAACTGGTACTTGGAGGGCTTTAAGACCAGTTATAAATCATGAGAAGTGTACTAAATGCCTCCTATGCTGGATATACTGCCCCGATAATGCAATTATAAGGCATGAAGATAACTCAGTAGATATTAACTATGATTATTGTAAGGGATGTGGTATATGTGCACGGGAGTGTCCTGTTAAAGCTATAGAGATGGTTGAGGAGGGAGGTGGTATGGAGTGAGTTGTGAAAAGCAGGTTAGAACTGGCTTAACTGGTGATGAAGCTGTAGCATATGCCGCATTCCATGCAGATGTAGATGTTATAGCGGCATATCCAATTACACCTCAGACTGTAATGGTTGAGAGGTTAAGTGAATTCGTGCATAATGGTGAGTTAGATGCTGAATTCGTACCTGTTGAATCAGAGCATAGCGCGTTATCTGCATCAGTAGGCGCATCTCTAGCGGGTGCTAGGGTATTTACAGCTACTGCTAGTCAAGGTCTTGCATTAATGTATGAGATATTATATATTGCATCTGCATTGAGAACTCCAATCGTTATGGGTCTTGCTAACAGGGCTTTCTCAGCACCTATAAATATACACTGTAGCCACGACGACGCGTATGCTGCTAGAGATGCTGGCTGGATCCAGTTCTTCGCTGAAACAGTCCAGGAAGCATATGATTTAGTTATTGCCGGTTTTAAGATTGCTGAAGATAAAAATGTATTATTCCCATTAATTGTAAACCTTGATGCATTTATATTAAGCCATAGTATAGAGCCATTATACATATATGAGGGTAAGGAGGTTGTAAGAGAGTTCCTACCACCTAGAGAGCCTGTAAATCCAATAGATCCAGATAACCCAATGACATATGGTCCATTAGCATTACAGAACTACTATATGGAGATTAAGAAGCAACAGTATGAAGCATTCAAATCGATAAATCCGCATATTAAGAAGGTTTTAGAGGAATATAGCGAGTTCTCTGGTAGGAGATATGATTTTATTAAGAAGTATCATGTTGATGACGCCGATATAATTTTCGTCATCTTAGGTTCTGCAGCTGGAACTGTACGTGAAGCTGTTAATAGATTGAGGAAGGAAGGTGTTAAGGTAGGTGTTTTAAGCCTTACACTTTATAGACCATTCCCAGCTAATGAAGTTAGAGAAGTTTTACGTAATGCAAATACAGTTATAGTTATGGATAGAAGTTGTAGTATTGGTAGTCCTGGAGCTCAATTATATCTAGATGTTGCAACAACATTATACAGCCTACCAGATAGACCCAGACTAGTAAATATAATATATGGCTTAGGCGGTAGGGATATGTTCCCAGATGATATTAAGAAAGTCCTAGAGGTTATTAAAGATCCTAAAGTTACCGAGTATTGGCTTGGTGTTAGGGGGTGATGATATATGGCTATTAAGATTAGGAGATTAAGTGATATACCTCGTGAGGAATATATAGTATCTGGACATGCATTATGCCCTGGATGCGGTATAACACCAATGATTAGATTAATGCTTAAAGCTATTGAAGGACCTAAAGTTGTAGTTAATGCAACTGGCTGTCTAGAGGTATGTACGACATTATATCCACATACATCATGGAAGATACCATGGGTTCATAATGCATTTGAGAATGCAGCTGCAACTGCAGCAGGTATTGAAGCAGCTGTTAAAGTCTTATCTAGGAAGAGAGGTTGGAAGAAGTATAAGGTTATCGCTATAGGTGGTGATGGAGGAACATATGATATTGGATTACAAGCGCTAAGTGGCGCTCTTGAGAGATGGCATAACTTCATGTATATATGCTATGATAATGAAGCATATATGAATACTGGTATTCAGAGGAGTGGAGGTACTCCAATGGGTGCAGCAACAACTACAAGTCCTGCTGGTAGGGTAATACCTGGTAAGCCACAGCCTAAGAAGGATTTAGTAGCTATAGCGGCAGCACATAGAATCCCATACGTAGCTACAATTAATATCGCATATCCAACTGATATGTGGAATAAATTCGCTAAAGCATCAGATATACTTGAGAATGAAGAAGGACCGGTATTTATGCTATATTTAACACCATGCCCAACAGGATGGAGAATGGATTCATCAATGACTATCGAAGCAGCTAGGTTAGCGGTTCAAACTAGAATGTTCCCATTATATGAAATTGACCATGGCAAGCTGAGAATCACGGTCAGAGTGGCTAAACCCAAACCATTAGAAGAATACTTAAAGATCCAGGGTAGGTTTAAACATTTACTACTTCCAGAGAATAAAGAGCTATTAGAGAGTTTAAAGAAATGGGTTGAGGATAACTGGAGGAGGCTTGAAAGACTGTCACAACTCGAATCACTGTATTAGATTTCCTCTCTTTTCCTTTAAATTCTTTATTTAAGCTTCTTGGGTACACCTACCGGATATATTAATACTGCAAACTCCCTATCACTTAATCCAATTACCTTATTTATACCATCATCTATAAACGCACCTATAGCTACAGTTCCAAGACCTAATGCTGTTGCTACAAGGTATATATTCATACCTACATGACCCGCATCTAATAATACATATCTATATGC
Organism: uncultured Nitrososphaeria archaeon; assembly: GCA_964530465.1. Taxonomy (GTDB): domain Archaea; phylum Thermoproteota; class Nitrososphaeria; order Geothermarchaeales; family JDFR-13; genus CAZHBK01. Next base: position 21,906 of record CAZHBK010000001.1, read on the forward strand.
TCTAAATCCATACTTTGAAAACGTCCTATCATATATTATTGAAATTACTATATTGAATGCCGCATTTAACACATATTCCTGATGTAGACTGTATTCATAAAGCTCTCTATTCACATTACCGCTTCTAATTAACGTAAGTGTGTGATCTCTAGCATTATAATGATATAACCCCTTATCCAATCCACTAACCCTATCAATTGATAAATATACTTCAATAGGCTGCAATGCTCCAGCAGATGGGAACATTCTAACTGGATAACCCCATTCAAAACCCTTAACGCCAACTGTATAGTAGAGTAGTGTTGACAATGTATCTAAATCAACATAATCCCTTGTATAATTTCTGATAGACCTCCTATCCCTAAGTGCTTCATAGAGATTTTTCTTAAATAACTCAGGTTTAGGTCTCGGAAGTCTTATCTTAACACCTTCAACCGTCTTAATCAATTCAGGTGTTTTGATAAATAATCTCGATCTCTCCTTAGGCCATTCCAACTTAGAATATATCTTCGATATCTCATGATATACTATACCAGGATCACTACACATATTATCAACTATCCATTTAAACGCTCTAGCTTCTCTAATCTCCAGCCCCTTAATGAAATCAATTAAGTCTCTATAGATGTCTTCATTCATGCTATAAATATATTTACTAAGAATTTAGGTATAAATTGTGTCTTTATTCATTAGCTTTACTTGGAGAAATAAGAGGGAGGAGGAGGTTAGGTGGGGTAGGCTGATAGTGGTGAACCAAGTGATAAACCTCTCATGGGATTTTCTCCCATGAGGTGGCGTAAATATATTAACCTCACTATCAGCCTACCCCATTCCCTAGTTCCTTAACCTTACATAAATTAAAATAGCTAGTTGCCTTAAGTATCTCCAATTCAGTTTTCTCGGATTGAACCTAACTCCATTATATTTAGCTACTTTCATTGCAATTCTGATAAGTACTTGTCTTGCTCGATGATTAAAGTTCATTCTTCCATTATATACCGCTCTTAATCCTAAGTAAATTAAGAAGCTTCTAGTACTCTTAAAACTATCAATCCTTGGAATTAGTGTTAAGAAATATAGTAAGTTACCACCACCTAATCCCTCGACATCACTAAACCTATCAAGAATATTCTTATACTTCCTCTTTAAAGTATACACTAGCTTTACTTGTTCTCTAATAAGTTCCTTTTCATATAATTTTAGAGATTTTATTGGTAGACTTCTCTTCTTATTAAATGTAATCATTTGTCTGACTTTCTTTATTTCTCTCAAAATCAGAATATACTTATCTATATCTGGATCTTTTGATAATTGGCGGGCAGTGTACTCCCTGAAGTATTCTGGATGATCCCGGTGTATTAAGTATAATAATTTTGCATCATTCTCATGTGTTTTCTCAAGTCCATATTTCTCTCTATATATTGTGATTTTTGACCTTTAAGTGGCATACTCTGATCCCGCTATTAATTAGAGAATGCAAAATTTCATGAGGAGCCTCCTCTAAGTATACTTCCTCCACCCTCTTATCTTTTAAAAACTTCACGAGATTAGAGTTAGAGACTTCATAGATCCGTACATCCTTATATTTTTGAAGAAGTCTAATCTAATATAGTTATATTAAGTGATATAATAATCTAATATATAACACTAATTAAAGCCATTGTAATGGTATGGTAGTGGTGCTTTAGAATGTATGAGCATGATGTTATAGTTGTTGGTGCTGGCACAGCAGGTCTATCCCTAGCGATATTACTAGCTAATGAAGATATTAATGTTGCTCTTGTAGAGAGGAAGCCCAAGGATTTAATAGGTGATAAGATATGTGGTGATGCGATAGCGGGGCATCATTATTCAGCAACAAGTGGGATTCCAAAACCCTTAGGAGATGCTTTAAGACTCAAGGTTTCAGGGATCAAAATATACTCTCCAGATATGAAGCACTTCATAACTATAATTAGTAGTGAGGGCGGGTATATAATCGATAGATTGAAGTATGGACAGCAATTGCTAAATACCTTTATAGATAAAGGCGGTACCTTATATGATTCCGTACAGGCAATTAATCTAATTATTGAAGATGGGTATGCTAGAGGTATAATAGCTAGGAAGCTATCGAGTAACGAGTTGATAAAGTTAAAAGGTAAGATTATTGTTGATGCAACGGGATATCAAGCACAGTTATTAAAGAAAGCTCCCGAGAGATGGCGTATTGAAAAGCATATCGATAAGAGAGATTTAATAATAGCATATAGGGAGATCATACATGTTAGAAATCCACTATGGGATGTAGAGAATCTACATCTACACTTCATAGATAGATATGCTCCGGGAGGTTATGTTTGGATATTTCCATGGTCTAAAGATGGCTTATACCTTAATATCGGTAATGGTGGAATGGCGTGTTATAAAACACCGCATTTCAGAGAGTTACTTAATAACTATGCTAGTAAGGTTTTACCCAATTTATTAGCAGATAGATCTATTATTAAATCCGGTATATGGTTAATACCTAATAGAAGACCTAGACATGTATTTGTAGGTGATGGATTCCTAGCGGTTGGTGATTCAGCTATTATGATTAACCCGGCTACTTCAGAGGGAATTGGATATGGCTTATATGGTGCATATCTTGCATCGAAGGTAATTATAGAAGCTTTGGAAGAAGATGATTTCAGTCAGGAGTCTTTATGGAGGTATCAGCATGCATATATGACGAGTCCATATGGAGTTAGACAGGCAAGGTTAGATGTATTAAGAATTTTAATGCAAGCACATGGAGATGATGACTTCCAATACGTTATAAAATATAAAATCCTATCATCTGGAGATCTAACTAAAGCTAGAAATGAAGATGAATTCATGAGTAAATTAAGTAAGTTTATTAAAGCAGGTAGAATGATTTTGTCAAGAAGAATTAAATTATTCAAGAATATGAAGTACGCTCTTGATATGATGAAAGTTGTAAGGAAACTATATGAGGAGTATCCAAATACTCCAGAGGGTATAGATGACTGGATCAGAAGGGAGGAATTAATATTTAATGAAGTTAAGGATAAATTAAAACCATATAATTCGTATCCAGTAATATGCTAGTTATAATCACATATTCATTTAATATAACATTTAATATAACAATGTTATATTATATTTGGAGCTTATGATTGCTTTCGGACCTGTACCATCTAGAAGGCTTGGAAGAAGTCTTGGCGTTAATAATATTCCAGATAAATTTTGCTCATATTCATGTATATACTGTCAGTTAGGTAAGACTATAAAATTAGATATTGTTAGAAGGGAATTCTACAATCCCCAATATATATTTAATGAGGTTTATAAGAAGGTTAAGGAGGTAGAGTCTAAAGGTGATAAAATAGACTATATTACATTCGTTCCTGATGGTGAACCCACACTTGATGTTAATCTAGGTAGAGAGATTGAATTAATTAAGAGCTTGGGTTATAAGATTGCATTATTAACAAATGGGTCATTACTATTCAGAGAGGATGTAGTACATGACTTAATAGAGTTAGATCTGATATCTCTTAAAGTTGACGCATATTCAAATACCCTCTGGAGGATTGTCAATAGACCTCATCCAGACTTAAATTATAAAGCTATTTTAGATTCCATGATTGAGTTCTCGAGGATTTTTAAGAGAAGATTGATCACTGAGACGATGCTCATTAGTAATGTATCATATAGCGATGAAGAGTTGTATAATATTGCAAGTTTCATCTCAAAGTTAAATCCATATAAGGCGTATATAGCTATACCTACAAGACCTCCAGCATGTGGGTGGGTTAAACCAGCCGATGAAAACACCATTAATAGAGCATTTCAAATATTCAGTAGCATCTTAGGCATGGATAGAGTCGAGTACTTGATTGGTTATGAAGGCACCGAGTTTTCAGCATCCGGAGATATAGTGAAAGATATTTTAAGTATTACATCAGTACATCCAATGAGAGAGGATGCTATAGCTAAATTACTCGATAAAGATAATGCTAGCTGGGATATTATAGAGGATTTAATTAAGAAAGGCTTACTAATCAGACTAGAATATGCCGGCCATACATATTACATGCGTAAAATAAAGAGTAGAATGTAGCTGTTCAATATTGTTCAATAAGTGTTTAAAACTATAGATACATCACTAAAATCCGAGATTTTAAATTAATGGTGTTAATATATGAAAGGTATCTATAAGTTTATACTCCTATTGATACTCATGGAAGTTGCATTCATGGGTATATCCTACTATATACTGCATGTAAATAGCGAGATTTCAATAAGTAATATACAGAACGTACATACTGGTAGCTATAATATAAAATATAAGAGTTTTAAATCGTATAGTGAATTCATCGCCTTTATCAATACAAGAGAGAATGAGTATATGAAGTATTTGAAGAGTCTAGTAGAATATCGTGGTACAGTAACAGTTATCCCAACGTATACACCAACGCCTATACCACTACCTTCTCCAATACCACTAGTTAAATCATCTGAATCTATAGGTTATCCATACTCTAAGACTAACGTTCAAGTTGAGGGTGTTGATGAACCAGATATTGTTAAAACTGATGGAAGATACATCTATTATATTGCAGACTCAAAGCTATATATTATTAAAGCCTACCCTATCAATGAATCTAAGTTAGTATGTAGTGTTAATATTAAAAATAAAAATGCGAGAAGCTTATTCTATATAAAGCCATACATCATTGTATTCGCTCCTACAATAGTTAGATATCATCCTATCCCAGGATTAACACCAATACCTATTACACCTGGAAAGCATATGAATACTACGATTTTAGTATTTAAGTTCAATGGTACGAATGTTAAATGTATTCATAAATATTCATTTAGTGGATTTTACATAGGGTCTAGATTAATTAAAGATACCCTCTATGTGATTATGCAATCCCCTATCACTAAGGCTAATAATACAATTCCATTACCATCATATTCTATAGACGGTATAACTCATGTATTGAATGTAAAGAAGATATATTACTCCAGTAAACTTCCATACCCATATATGTTAACGACTGTATTTTACATCAATATATCAAATTGGAAGCACAATTATACATCATTTTTAAATCCATCAGCATCGGTAATCTATGTTAGTAAGAGTAATATCTATATAGCTTCTAAAATATATTCGGTTAGGGTAATGCAAGTAAGTAAAGATAATACATTAGGTATTAAATCGATATATGGATACACTATAATTACTAGAATATCATTAAAGAATGGAGTTAAAGTTGTTGCATCTGGTATTGTAAGAGGGTATCCACTTAATCAATTTAGCATGGATGAGTATAGAGATTACTTTAGGATAGCTACAACAACATATACATCTGGTAGATGGTTAAACAACCTCTATATATTCAATCTAAACTTTAAACTAGTAGGGAAGATCGAGAATTTCTCAATTGGCGAGAGGATTTATGCTGTTAGATTTATGGGTGATATAGCCTTTATAGTTACGTTTAAGAAGACGGATCCACTATTTGTAATTAATTTAAAAAATCCAAGAAAACCTAAGATAGTTGGAGAACTTAAAATATCCGGCTACTCAAGTTATCTACATCCAATAGGTAAAGATTTACTCATCGGTATTGGTAAGGAGGCTAAGCCATCTAAATCAGGTAAATTCGCTTGGTATCAAGGTGTTAAAGTGAGTTTATTCGACATCAGTAATATATCTAATCCAGTAGAGCTATCTAGATTAGTATTTGGAGACAGAGGTAGCTCAACGCCAGTACTATATAATCATAGAGCTTTCCAATACTATCCTGAGGAGAAGCTAATACTATTCCCGATATTAATAGCTAAAGTACCAGAGGGATCACCACCATATGTATCTGGAAAGCCTATATGGCAGGGACTAATAATACTAAAGATGATAGGCAGGTCTTTAATAGTGTACGGAAATATATCCAATTTTAAATTAGGATATCTTGGGGAAACAAGCTTATTCATAAGAAGGGGAATATACATTAAAAAATATATTTATGCGCTTTCAGCAGAGAATATATTAATATACGATATAAATAATCATACCATAATAAAACAAATCACTTTATATAAATAGATAATAAATAGTGGTAA
>CAZHBK010000002.1:0-8840 GCA_964530465.1 uncultured Nitrososphaeria archaeon
TTTATAAACTTTGCCAATATGCTGTTCTTACTTGTACCGGTTATAATTATTTTATCTGCGTTAACAACGATAACTCTATATCCTTCTAATAACTTCTTAGCTACTATTGATGCAAGTCTACCAGCCACCATATTTTTACCGTCAACTATTAATAATTCATTTTCATCAGACAATTATCTTCACCCCACTACCTTTCGGATTTCTCTTAACTAATTCTTCTATCGTTAATACTTCACATCCAGCTTCAATAAGCTTCTTTTTAGCACGCTCACTATATGCGAATGCACCTATAACTACCTTATGCTTCATCTCACCACAACTTAAAACTTTACCAGGAACCACTACCATATCACCATCTTTAGTATATCTATTTATCTTTGAGATATTGACCGCCACTCTCTTCCTCTTAGGTTTCTCTAAGAATTCTTTAACAGTCTTCCATATCGGCGCGTTATACTGATTTGCAGCCTTCCTTAAGAACACTATTGTTTTCAATAAGAATTTATTCTGTTTTTTCAACTTCATGTTTAAACACCTCATTAAATGACTTCATAAAGTCATCTAACTTCTTAATAACTTCATCAAACGCTAATTCTACTATCTTCCTAGCGTCCAACTGTCCAACACTCTCGATATATAGTAAACTAGATTCCTCATCTATATCTACTTTAATATTTCCTTCTGGACATGCATCTGCGCAAAGCCCGCATGTCGTACATTTGTATATATCTTTTATGTGAAGTTCATTACCATCAAAGTAAAGAAGAGATTTGGGACAAGCATCGATACATTTACTACATTCTGGTTTACATACTGGGTTTTCAATCTTAATCTGTGGAAGCCCTCTAGCAACAGCTACAGTTACAGGAGACCACTTAGCATGATCTCTACCTCTACCCATGTAAGCCCACATTTCAACCTCTATACTTTGCCCAGGTGCTAACTTTACGATCTCAATGTCATCTGAAATAGGTCTTACCTCCTCATCAGTGGATTCAATATGCTTAGATAATACTGTAACCACACTATCTTTAGCTTCAACACATAAACTCATACTAACATACTCTGGTTTATTAGATTCCTCTTCGGGTAGTTTATATTTACCGATTGGCGTAGTTAGTGGTATTAGTCCTAGTCTATGAGCGAGCATTTCATCATTTATGAATGAATCATTTCTAAATATGAATACTCTATCTATTGCGATCGTCGGTACATCTGCTATTGCAGCCCTTCTTATGGAGTTGGCTACGATAACTGGAACTTTATTTAAGATGAGGAAGACTCTTTTTTCATTAGCCTCTAACACAGTTATCTTGTAGCGCTTTCTACCACGCCTACTCATAGCCGACGACCTCTACGACCTCCTGGTCTTCTAGTTCTATCATGCGGTATTGGTGTTACATCTTCGACGATGCCGATTTTTAAACCACTTCTAGCAAGTGTTCTAATTGCTGCTTGAGCTCCAGGACCAGGAATTGGAGAGAAATGACCTCCAACTCCTCTAACCTTTAAGTGAACGCCTACGATTCCCTTGGATAATGCTATCTCAGCTGCTCTCTTAGCAGCCATCATCGCAGCATATGGAGAGCCCTCGTATCTATCAGCTTTAACGAACATACCCCCTGAAGTTCTAGCAATGGTTTCAGCACCGGTTAAATCCGTAATGTGCACTATTGTATTGTTTAAGCTAGAGTAGATGTGAGCTATACCCCATAACTCTCTCTTCCTCCTCCCCTTCTCAGTCTTACTCTCTCTACTAGCTTTACTAACTTCCTTACTCACTTCTACTACCCACCTCCCTCCAGATCGGATGATTTGGATCAGCAAATGGACTTCTAGGATTTATTTTAACTAATGGTTCTTCATCTCTAGAAACTAAATAACCAGGTCTTGTAACTACTCTATCCCCTATTGTGATATGCCCATGTACTATCATTTGACGTGCATGATATATTGATTTAGCAAGACCCTTCCTATACACTATAGTTTGAAGCCTACGCTCTAATATATCTCTTACATCAAGTTTTAAAACATCATCTACAGTCGCATTCTCTGGCAGAATACCCATTTTATATAATTTATTAAGTAGTTCTTTTGTAACTCTCTCTCTTTTATCTTCTGGTAGTGCAAATGAGGCTCTTGCGATATCTCTAAACTTCCTAAGTAGTGTAGCCATTCTTCTAAGCTCACGTTTATTTCTTAAACCATATTCTCCGACTAATACCAATTCTCTATATAGTAAATCTCTATCCCAAGGCTTGAAGGGTGTTTCATATTTTTTTCTAAATCTCCTCATGCTTCCCACCTACTTCTTCCTTCTACTAACACCTACTGGTCTACTCTTTCTTCCAGTAGTTCTAGTTTTCTGCCCTCTAACTTTTAATCCGAGCTTATGTCTGAGACCTCTCCAGCTATTTATAGATTTCTCAAACTCGATATCTCTCTCTATATAGAATTTAACATCACCACCTAGTAAGTGCATGTCCTTACCTGTTACTCTATCAAATCTTCTATTTAATAAAAATGGGGGAAATATCTTCTCAATATTTTTAATTATATCCTCGATCTTCTTAATTTCTTCGTCAGTTAGATAGCCTACTCTCTTATTTAAGGGAATCCCAGCTTTAAATAATATAGCTCTAGATAGAGTCGGTCCAATACCTTTAATTCTAGTTAATTCTTCGCTAATCACATTTATTCCTTTTAAATCGGTATCTAATATTCTAACTATCTCTTTAAACTCACTCGACATCTCCTTTTAACACCTTCTATTTAATACCCCTTTATTAATTTTAAATCTTCTTAAATCATATACCTATTAACCATTTAGCATTATTTAATTAACTAGTTACTTATTAATTAAGTTTATTAGAGGTGTATTTTAACGTATTACCTCTCAAGCTCTCTAAGCATGTATATGTTGTGTGGTTTAATCTCCTGTAGAGTTAATTGAGATATCCTACCGAATCTAGCTTTAATCCACATCTCTCTAATATTAGCTGCACCAACATATCCCATAGCGGCTTGAAGACCAGCTATCAATTCTCTTACAACGTCACTAACGGTACCTCTATATGGAACCCAACCCTCAACGCCTTCTTCGATATCTTTAGAAGGACGTGCATATCTATCTATACTAAACATTTTCGCTCTAGCTCTCGCACTTCCCATACCGTAGTATTCCTTATAATACTTCCCCTCTAATGCGATTAGCCTACCTGGGCTCTCTCTAGTACCAGCAAAGAGATTACCTATCATTACTGCTGAAGCCCCAGCAGCTAATGCTAGTGCTATATCGCCCGAATTCTTAATCCCTCCATCTGCGATTATCGGTATCTCACCCATTAAACCTAATTCATTAAGTGCATCCGCCGCTTGTGCTGTCGCGTATAATGTTGGAGATGAAACTCTAGTAACCTCTCCAGTTTTACAAATCGATCCACTTCCGATTCCAACCCTTAAACCTGCTACTCCATCTTCAAGATATGAAACAGCATCTAGTACAGCCTCCTTAGTACCTAAATTTCCGATTATTACTTCAATTGATACCTCAGATACTAGCTTTTTAGTTGCCCTGAACACATTCCTATTGTGGAAATGCGCAACATCTATAACTAAAACATCGACATATTTCTCCAGTGCTTTAGCTCTTTTAAGATCATATGGGGATATAGCAGCACCAACAAGTAATCTCCCATCTTTATCTCTACTCGCATTTGGAAACTTCCCTCTTAATTCTAAGTCTTTAATAGTAATTAATCCCTTAAGCTTCCAATTATCGTCTATTATAGGTAATTTCTCAATCTTATGCTCTTGCATTAATCTCTTAGCTTCATCCAATGTAACCTCTTCAGTCGCATAAATTAATTTATCCCTCCCGGTCATAACATCTTTAATCTTTAAATTTAAATCAGCATATCTAACGTCTCTCCAAGTTACAATTCCAACAAGTGACCCATTCTCATCTACGACTGGAAGACCATGAATATCATGTTCCTTCATAATTTTTATTGCATCAGCTACAGTAGCATCATACCCTATAGTTATAACGTCCCTTATAATCATTGATTCAGCACGCTTAACGCGGCGAGCCATCTCAACCTGTTTTTCAATAGTACAGTTTCTATGTAATATTCCTATACCACCCTGTCTAGCTAATGCAATCGCTAATTCAGCCTCTGTAACTGTATCCATAGGGGATGAAACCAAGGGTATATTAATATAAATATTTCTAGTTAATTTAGTCCTTAAATCAACTTCACGAGGTTCGACCTCCGTCCAACCAGGAAGCAGGATGAAATCATTAAAGCTGTATATATTCTCCGCATGATTTAATTTATCTAAAAAACTAATGAATTTCATAAGCTATCACCAAAGCCTAAGCGAATTTTTAAATATTAAAGTATGATGCATGCAGTATATAAGCTGATTCTACAGTTAAGAATGGAATAATCTGTTATTAATTTCTTCAAGTAAAGGACTTACGATTTTAGATAGAGCTATTCATATTCGATAGTAGCCGGTGGTTTATTACTTATATCATATACCACTCTATTAACATGCTCTACCTCATTAAGTATTCTATTTGCTAAATGTTCTAAGAAGCTCCAATCTACTTTTGCGAAATTAGCAGTCATAGCATCTATACTTTCTACAAATCTAAGTGATATCATATATTCGTAACTTCTCTTATCACCTTTTATACCCACTGTTTTTAATGAAATAAGTACTGGAAAAGCTTGCCAAAGCTTTTTATATAATCCTCTCTTCTTAACTTCCTCTTCAACGATTCTATCAGCTTTACGTAAGATATCTAGCTTTTCTTCATTAACCTCACCTAGTATTCTAATCGCTAAACCGGGTCCTGGAAAGGGGTGACGTGTACATACATCTTCTGGTAAACCTAAACTATATGCGATTTCTCTAACCTCATTCTTATATAAATCCTTTAATGGTTCTAGCAATTCAAAATCAAACTCTTTAATTAATTCTCTTATAATGACATTGTGATGACTTTTAATTCTATCAACATGCCTACTAGTTATCCCAGTCTCTACTCTATCTGGATATAGTGTTCCCTGCCCTAAAAACCTAACTCTTCCAATTCTCCTGGATAATTCTTTAATCTTATCTCTTAAGACCTCATAATATAATTTAGCTATAATAAGTCTTTTCCTCTCAGGATCTTTAATACCTTTTAATGCTGACAGGAATTTGTCAGACGCATCGATATATATAAAGTTTTTAAATCCTAGCTTATTCCTATATAAATCTGTAACCCATTCAACTTCTCCTTCTCTTAATAGCCCAGTATTAATAAATATTAGGAATAATCTATCGTTGAATATCTTCCTTAATACTACTGCTGTAACCGTTGAATCAACCCCTCCGCTTACAGCGACTACAGCGTACTCGTTAGCATATTTGCGATATTTCTTAACAAACTCCTCAATTACATTCGTTGGTTTCCAATCCCCCTTGCATTTACATATTTCAAATACGAAATTTTTAAATATTGAGAGGCCATACTCGGTATGAGATACCTCAGGATGAAATTGTAGAGTATATATCCTTCTCTCGCTATACTCCATAGCAGCATTAGGACATTTATCTGTAACTGCTAATACATAGAAGCCATTAGGAGGTTTCTCAACTATGTCTCGATGGCTCATCCATACGATAAATTTTCGAGGAATACCTCTGAATAATATAGAATCTTTTATCACTTTAATGCAAACTTTGCCATACTCACCTGACACACCTCTTCTAATTAGACCACCATATAAATAGCCTATTAATTGATGACCATAACATATGCCTAATATTGGTACATTAATAGATGATAGAGTATGAAGTGATATTTTGGGTGAATTCTTCTCATGTACACTTGATGGACCTCCTGACAAGATAATTCCTTTTACGATATTTCTAGCAATATCTAATTTACCGGTTGAAACAATATGCTCTAGATCCTCAGGATAGATGATCTCTGTATATACTCCAAGACTTCTAATTCTCTGGGCTATTAAATGGGTGTATTGAGACCCGAAGTCTACAATTAAGATTACTTCATGTACTGATGGGTTTGATCCTGTCTTGAATATATTTATTAAAGATGCTTTCCTCATAGCAGGGTGAATATCTAATTGTTACTTCTTCCCTTTAATGATTAATTTGCTTGAAAGGAATTATTTAAGCTTTACCCCTTATAAGACAGTTACACTTTTAGCTAGATTTCTCGGTTTATCGGGGTCTCTCCCTAATTCAACAGCCATATAATACGCGAATAACTGAAGGGGAATAACATATAAGATTGGCGATAGTATTGGGTTTATCGATGGCATTTCTATAAAATCATCAGATAGCTCTTTAAGCTCTTTATCATTATACTCGCCTAATGTGATTACTCTAGCTCCCCTCGACTTCATTTCCTCGATATTGCCAATTATTAAGTCTCTTGTCTCATCGGGTGGTGCGATGAAAATTGTTGGTATGCCCTCTTCAATTAAGCTAATTGGTCCATGCTTACTCTCCCCCGCAGGATAAGCTAGTGCTGGTATATAACTTACTTCAAGTAATTTCAGTCTTCCCTCTTCAGCTATTGGATAACTAATACCTCTACCTAGATATATGAAAAACTTACTACCTCTATATTTCTTAGCTAGTAAACGCATCTTCTCATTAGTATTATTAAGAACCTCCTTAGCTTTATCCGGTACTCTAGCTAAATCCTCCCTTAAATCATCTAACTCCCGCTGTGATAATTTACCCCTTCTTTTAGCAGCTATAATAGCTAGCTTGTATAATACTGCTAGTTGACCTGTAAAAGTCTTTGTTGCAGCAACGCCTATTTCAGGTCCTGACTGCTGATGTATATATGCTCTTGAAACTCTAGTTAGCGTTGAACCAAGCATATTAGTGATTGCTAGTATTGTTGCAGCCCTTGCTTTAGCGTATTCAACTGCTTTTAACACATCTGCAGTCTCACCACTTTGACTTATTGCAACTACGGTGCTATCTACTCCAATAGAATCCCCATATCTGGGTATGAATTCTGACGCTATTACAGGAATTACGTTTAGTCTAGCTAATTTCGAGAATATATAACTACCTAATAATGCAGCATGATATGAAGTACCAGCTGCTACAAAGAATACCTCCTTACTTCTATCGAGGAACTCAGCCATTAGATTAAGGTATGTCTCCTGAGTCTCTAAAGCATACTTTATCGTGAGAGGTTGTTCAAATATTTCCTTAAGCATAAAGTGTGGGAAACCACCTTTTGCCGCATCTTCCAATTTAAGAGATACTGTAATTGGTTTCTTATCTTTAATAGTTAACTTTGGAAGTCTGAGTATTTCATAGGCATCATATTTTATAAATGCGATTTCATAATCATCTAAAACAATCATTTTATTTGTAAATGGGAGGATGCTGTTCATATCCGAGGAGCACATTATAAATCCATTTCCAACACCCAGTACTAAGGGGCTATCCTTCTTAACACAAGCTATTATGTCCGGCTCATATACTGATATTATAGCTAATGCATAAGACCCCCTCAGCATTTTAACAGCTTCAATAATAGCTTTTCTAAATCCTAATCCACGCTTAATAAAATCCTCTATCAAATGAGGCACGACTTCAGTATCAGTTCTAGACTTGAAAGTATGACCTTTAGAGATTAATTCATTCTTTAAATCGAGGAAATTCTCGATAATGCCATTATGTACAACAGCTATCTTCGCCTCACAATCAATATGTGGATGCGCATTTATCGCGTCTGGAGCTCCGTGAGTAGCCCATCTTGTATGTGCTATTCCGATAGATCCAGGAAGTTTAGATAATTTATGCTTAGCTTCTATTTCATCTATCTTACCACTATCCTTTAGAACATATAGCTTACCCTTTGAGATCGTAGCCATACCTGCAGAATCATATCCTCTGTATTCAAGTAGCTTAAGACTCTTCAGTAGCATTGGAGCGATATTTCCGCTTTTAGCTACAATACCTGTTATACCGCACACAGGTAACCCCCTACTAATCAATAACAACTTAATGATATCTAAAAATGTAAAATTAAGACATCTATCTATTTAAGGAAGTTAAAGTATATACTCGATTCTTAAGCGCTATAAAAAGGTGAATAATGAATAACGATGTAATATAATCAGAGTAATATAATCAGATAGTAGATCACTTATTCTCTTTAAACCTACTGCTTCTTAATACCTTTATTATTTTATAAAATAATATTAGCATAAAATACCATTCAAATAACCATCCTACCACAAGGATGAATGCTATTAGAGCGTGGATCACCTGGTCTATGAATAGGATGTGAGAGAAATGAATGGGGAATATATACCTAACGTAAATATATGGAAGTATAAGCATCAGAAACCATTGTAATATTAGAAGTAAGATTATCATTAATAACGAGAGTGAAGTAGTCATAAGGTCAAACATTATAAGTATTTGGATTAGAACTATATTTTAAGTTTATCTTGATACAGCTGTAATACTTTAATATAATATTGACGATATAACTGATAGTACCGACGACACAATAAAGAGTATTACAATATTATAGTATAACTCAAGTTCAGTCTTAGCTTTATCTGATACTAAAAATCGGATTAGAGTTATCGGTGCTCCTAACTCGCAAGCATCTCGAATTAAACCCTTATCATCAAATAGCGTAATTTTATAGCCATGCTTTTTATGTTCTACAAATTTCTTTAGTTTACCTAAATATATGAATGAGTTATGTATGAAAGGTAACATTGCTACAACTATAGGGAATTCAATACGATAATATATCGCAATTAATGCTAGAT
>CAZHBK010000002.1:8850-27125 GCA_964530465.1 uncultured Nitrososphaeria archaeon
ACATCTAGCTGGATATTTATTAAAATATAGGAAACCTAGGATGGCTGCTATTCCAATTACAATTAATAATGGATTTAAATCTATATGTAAAATAAGAATATCGATTAACGCTGTTATTAAAACGAGTAAAACCCCAGTAGCAGCAGATCCATTAATCACATCAAGCATATTTACTGTATTTGCAGATACGCTAAAGCCAATAAGTATGAATATAGGATATAAAAGAGGAATTCTAAAACCTATACCGAGTGGAAATCTAAGCTTATAACAGTATACCCTAAATAATATGAGAGGTAGACCTCCAAGCATGCAAGCTAAAGGTTTGTAGTATCCTGGTAATTCAAGTAAGTCATCAAGTAATCCAATCAGCATAATTAGAGATAGTGATATTATTATCGGTAATGTAACATCTTTATACTCAATTATATTTAATAAACTTAGCATAAGGAGAGATATTATTAATGATATAGGGATTGATATCCCTGATATCCTAGGAAGCTTGGATAAGTCTAATTTGTGTACATCAATAGCAGTTATATCTAATCTTAAAGATACTATGTTCATTATCCATGTAATTAACATTGATAGTATGAAAGTAGCGATAAAGACTATCGCCATTAATACAACGTTATACATCTCTAAATTCCAAGTAATATCAGTTATCATACATCAATAGTAAGTATTAAATATCAATATTCCCTAAGAAAAAATAAATAGTAGACATAGAGTTATGAATAATTAGATAATATAGATGCCGGGATGGCCGAGCGGTAAAGACCCGAGGGGGTATATGCGTCGGCCTGGAGTGTTAGGACTGTAAGCCGATGGGGGAAACCCCGCGTGGGTTCGAATCCCACTCCCGGCGCCATTCTAATAGCAGTTTCTAACTATCAAATGTGAAACTCTTAGATAATCGATGAATAGCTTAAAATGCTTTAAAATACTCATAAGTAACGTATAAGAACTATTATGTAGTAAGTCTTAGAATTTTTACGTATAGTGGTAGTGATCATTATGGGGGGCTACAGATTTTTAGAGCACACATCAGATATTAGAGTTGAAGCATGGGGTTCGACACTTGAAGAGGCATTCTCGTATGCTACCAAAGCCTTTTACGATATAATCCTAGATATTGATAAAGTGGAGACAAAAGAGGTTATTAAACTTGATGCAGAGGGATTCGATTTAGAATCTTTACTATTTAACTGGATAGATCTATTAATTCAAGTATTTGAAATTGATGGATTCGTTATATCTAAACCACTTATAAAGATACATAAAAAAGATGGTGAATACAGACTGGAAGCCGAATGTTGGGGCGAGAGATATAAAAGAGAAAAGCATGGATATAAAGTACATGTTAAAGCAATAACATATCATGAGATGATAGTAAAGAAGATTAATAGTAGATATGTAATTAGATATATTGTTGATATTTAAAAAGTACAAGTAATTAAGAATAATTTAATTAATGGGTCTATAGATGAATAGTAGAGTATTTTAAAAGTACAATTGGTCTATGTAAGTCTAACTTCGATAAATACCTCCTCAGGTACTTTCAGTTTAATTAAATGTCTCATCGTTCTCTCATTCTGCTCAATATCTATAAGTCTCTTATGAATTCTTAATTCAAATTTATCCCATGTCTCAGATCCCTGTCCACAAGGACTTCTCCTTGTCGGTATTACAACTCTCTTAGTTGGTAGCGGTACCGGTCCTGAATATCTAGCTCCTGTCTTTTCGGCAATTTCCTTAATCTGTTTAGCAAACTCATCTAGTACCTTATGATCTGTACTCACTAATATGATTCTCGTTCTACGTTCGATAGGCATTTTTAATCACCGGTTAATTCAATTTAAAAAACGAAGATAGTTGTTAATAAATTTAATACGTATAGATCGTAGCTATCGTCAAACTATTGGTTAAACTTAAATAATTTTAAATATTGATAAAGGATGAAGGTATAGTTGATGAAAGGCTCTTTTACTTCTTCTTAATTTTAATCTCTGCCACCTTAGTGATTTCTTTCACGATTCCAGCTGCAATAGTAGTTCCCATATCTCTAATAGCGAATCTACCTATTTCTGGGAACTTTCTATACTCTTCGATAGCTACTGGTCTTAGAGGTCTTAGTCTTACGACTGCAGCATCTCCCGTCTTCAAATATGATGGATGGTCCTCTATAACCTCTCCAGTCCTAGGATTAATCTTGGAGATTAATTCTGTAAATGTAACAGCTACTTGAGCTGTATGTACATGCATTACAGGAGTGTACCCTTGCCCGATGGCTGTTGGATGATAGATTATGAAGATCTGACCAATAAACTCTTCAGCTACTGTTGGAGGATTATCAAGATGGCCTGCTACATCACCTCTTCTGAGGTCCTTCCTTGCTATACCTTTGACGTTAAACCCAATATTATCTCCTGCTTCAGCAACCTGCAACGGCTGGTGATGCATTTCAATAGACTTAACCTCACCTGCTAATCCGGGAGGCATGAAGACTACAGTATCACCAACTTTCAACCTACCTGTCTCAATCCTACCAACAGGTACTGTACCAACACCAGTGATTGAATATACAGTTTGAATTGGAATTCTAAGTGGTTTATCGACAGGTTTTGGAGGCACTTCAAATTTATCTAATGCTTCTATTAATGTAGGACCATCATACCATGGCATTTTATCGGACCTCTTAATTACGTTATCACCCGTCCAAGCAGATACAGGTACGAAATCAATTTTATCGACTTTAAATCCAAGTGTTCTTAATAATCTTGCTACCTCATTCTTAACTTCCTCATACCTCTCCTTACTCCAATCAACAGTATCCATCTTATTTATAGCGACTACAATTTGATCAACACCTAATATCTTCAATAGTGATGCATGCTCTCTCGTCTGACCACCAGGTGATACACCTGCTTCAAATTCACCTTTCTTAGCAGATACAACTAATACTGCAACATCTGCTTCACTAGCACCAGTAATCATATTCTTAATGAAGTCTCTATGACCTGGTGCGTCAATTAATGTATATTCATACCTTTTAGTCTCAAATCTGTAAAATCCTAAATCAATCGTAAGACCCCTCTCTCTTTCTTCCTTTAATTTATCTAGAATCCATGCATATTTAAATGACTCCTTACCTATTTTCTTAGCCTCTTCTTCGTATTGCTGAACTATTCTAGAATCAACAAAACCTGCTTCAACAAGTAGTCTTCCCATTAATGTACTTTTACCGTGATCGACATGACCTACCACAACGAGGTTCATGTGAGGTTTTTCTCTAGGCATTTATCTCACCCACACAATATATTTACACACGCTTCAACTTAATAAAATTCAATACAGTCTGTTTTATAAATATTTCAAGTGATATGATTTGATATTTTCGATATTATAGATTGTTATCTAGATGCTAGTGCTATTCTCTCTATTTCAATCCTCTTACTTATTGCATAACTTGCTGGATCGTTTCTGCTTGCAAGAATTATCTCTCTGGCTAATGCCTCCTCGATAGAGATTCTACTGTTTTTAGCTATATTTCTAGCTCCCTCAACTATGTTCCTTAAAGCTACATCGATCCTCCTTAAAGGTGATACATCTACCGCAACGTGATATGCAGCGCCACCATATACTATAGTTGTTACATCTTCACAGGGTCCTGCATTTTCAATAGCATATACGAGTAATTGTATCGGATTCATCCCAGTTTCTAACTCTATTATTCTAAATGCTGATTTAACGATATTAATTGCGTGAGCCTTTTTACCACCCATCTTACCAGGTCTCATAAGCTTATTAACTAATCGCTCAACAATATTGACTTTAGCCTTCAGGAATCTCTTATGTTCATGTCTACCTCCACTCCATGGAACGAGGACTGGTTTTAACGAGATATACGGTTTTAAGCTTATATCTCTGACTTCCACATCCTTAAATGAATATCTACCAAATAGCTTTAATTCAGGAGGGCCTCGCTCTCTTCTACCTGTTGACATTAGGTAATTCACCTCTTCGGCTTTTTAACTTTACCCTTTATGAGTAATTCCAGTGGCACTCCATTTACCATAAAGACTCTATAACGTACGCCAGGAATATCACCCATCGCTCTTCCCTGTGATCCACCGATTCCTTCGATCATTACCTCATCATGTTCATCAACAACGTTCAATGCTCCATCACCAGGTAAGAATGCAGTTACCTGCCTTCCATTCTTGATTATCTGAACTCTCACACATTTTCTTAATGCTGAGTTAGGCTGCTTAGATTCAACACCTACCTTCTCCAGTACAATAGCCCTAGCCATAGGTGCTCCTTCTAACGGATCTGCTTTAATATCAAGTCTTAACATTCTCCTTCTATACTTAATATCACTCCATCTAAACTTCTGTCTCTTCTTTCTTAGCTTTCTTGCTGCGAAAAGGCCTCTCGGACTCTTCCTACCCATATTAACAACCTCTTTAACAATTTATTACAATACATCTTCTCTATCTGAATTCTCCTCATCAATAAAATGAACCATATCTTTATAAACTTAGCTATCCCATTAATAAAGTTATCCTCTAATATCTTATATCTTATCACATAGAAGTGTAGATATCTAGCAGAGTAAGACTGAGGACTACTTAATTAAAATCCCTCTTACATTATAAAACATTCTTGCTAACTCTCGTGCTACTTTAGCCTTAATACCTCTCTTACCTATAACTCTACCTCTTCTCGCTGGATTTACATTAATTATAACATACTTGCTTCCATCTTTATTTACTTTTATTCTCACTATATCATCATCACCTAACATGAAGAAATTCCTTAAAAATGTCTCGAGATCATCGTCTAAGAAAGCTAAATGGATGTATTTACCCATTGACTTACTCAGTTCATTTACTAATGCGTTTAAGATCGCTCTTTTATCTGGGATGTGACCTCTCAGATTATCTAATAGTTTAAGTCCGTTAGCTAGTAGTCTCGGCATATCCTTCTTATCGATGATAAAGAAGACATTATTCTCGTATATCTTACATGAGATTGGAAAAACGTCTGTTAGGCTTTCGAACAAACTCATTAGCGAAAGTTCATCACCGGTAAGTTTAATCTTCTCATCCATACTTCACATACCTCCTAAATATGTAAATCATTTTCGTTAATTGGCGCATTTCCAAAATCATATATCGTAATACATGATATGGAGAATGGTTTACGAGCTAAATCACCTAATTCAACATTTGATTTAGTTAACTTAATTACAGGAATTTTACGATCCACATTATCTAAATATGCTTTTAATCTATTTAAAAAATTTGGTGGTGGATTTGAGGCAATAACAATAGCTTTTATTTTATCTGCTTCATTCTTTACAGCCCATAGTGCATAGTTTGCACCGATTAAATACTCGCCCGACTTGATTATTACGGGAATTGATTCTTCAATCTTCCTGACTACTTTCGGATTCTCTATTACTAGCATTGTCATTACTACCTACCTCCATATATACCTCTACTAAACCAGTTCCAACAGGTATTCTAGATCCAACAATAATGTTCTCAGTAGGACCTCTTAGATAGTCTTTCGCACCTGATATTGCGGCATCAACAAGTACGGGTACAGTAATTTCGAAGGCTGCCTTAGCTAGCACGCTCTCTTTAGAAGCCACTATTCCGTATCTTCCTGCTTGCTTAATAATGCCATCTCTAGTCATCATATCAGCTACCAGCATTACATGTCTGTAGTCTACGTCTAATCCCTGCTCCTCTAAGACGGCTTTAATCTCGTTGATGATCGCGTTTCTAGCCGCTTCAATACCCAAAACTCTATAGATCTCCCATATATCATTAGTCGTAGTTCTTGCAGGATCAATACCTTCGAATTTAAGGACTTCGGCGAGGTTGCTACCTGCTGTATATATAACCCATTCCTCTTCTCCAGTCTCTTCATTAACTTCCTTCTCAACAGTAACTCTAATGATTCCAGGTACGCCACTTATATGTCTCTCTAAGAATCTTTCATTAGCCTTCTTCAATCCTTCAACGTCTTTATTAGGTAGTCTTATTATTAGATATTCTCCCTTTAGCTCAGTTGAATATCTTCTACTGAATAATTTCTTGATCTTCTCTGGTGTTAATCCTGCAGCTTCTACAGCCTTCAGATCTAATTTATACATTATGCATTTATTTACTATATCAATTGTATATTCACTTACTACATCTCGTAGTAGAGTACACTTCAGCCTATTAGCTATTTTCTCCGC
This sequence comes from uncultured Nitrososphaeria archaeon, assembly GCA_964530465.1. Lineage (GTDB taxonomy): Archaea > Thermoproteota > Nitrososphaeria > Geothermarchaeales > JDFR-13 > CAZHBK01. The sequence continues at coordinate 15,104 of CAZHBK010000002.1, forward strand.
CATCTCCTGAGACTTCCTATATCCCTCCTTTAGATATATTGTCATCCTAGGTGTTGAGGGCGTTGATTTAGCATCCACAATCTCAATAATCCTAGGTAATCCAATTGTAACATCTTTCTCTTTTACACCAGCATAATGGAATGTTCTTAAAGTCATCTGAGTGCCAGGCTCGCCTATCGATTGTGCTGCAATTACACCTACCGCCGCTCCTGGATCAACAATAGCCTTCTTATAATTGATAACTGCTTGCCTAATAGCTTCACGTGCTACCTCAGGAGTTACCTTCTTCTCTACAAGTACTTTCCTAAGCTCTTCTTTAAGTGATGTTGGGATTTCCTTCTCAATTTTCTTAAGTAATTCATCAATATACTTCTCACTAGCCTTCTTACCCTTTGGATATAAGAGACTAATTGAATCAACTAGTCTAACTACATTTACAGGTTTTCCATGATCACTCTTAGCTGGATCTACTCCATCTTCACCATATTTAAACTGTACGATTTTACCTTCGGAAGTTCTAACTACTAGATCATGATCTACTCTCAAGTGATCTAATGAGTAAACCAATCTCCTGTATAGATACCCACTCTGCTGCGTCTTAACCGCAGTATCCATTAATCCCTCCCTACCACCCATACTGTGGAAGAAGAATTCAACTGGCGTTAATCCTGCAAAGAAGCTACTAGTTACAAATCCTCTCGCCTTAGCACCTATATCACCTTCCTTAAACGTCGATAGAGTTCTATTTTCAAATCCTCTACTAATCCTCTTACCTCTTATTGTCTGCTGTCCTAGCATTGCAGTTAGTTGTGCAACGTTTATATCCTGTCCTCGTGCACCGCTAGCAACCATTACGTATAATGGATTATCTTTAGATAATGCATCTAACGCTATTTTTCCAGCCTGAGTTCTAGCATCTGCTAGTATTTCATGTATTCTTTGCTCAAGGCTTTCTTCAGGAGAGAGACCTTTAATCAATTCTAACTCACCTTTCCTATATCTATCAATAACCTCATCAACTTCCTTAATGGCTTCTTCTTCTATCTTCTTAATCCTACTAATAACATCTTCACTTAACTTTAAATCATGAGCACCTATTGAGAATCCAATTCTCGATAAATATCTATCAAGGATCCGCGTTAAGTTAGTTATAAACCATCCTCCAAATTCATTTCCATACTCTCTAACCAGCCTATGTAGAACAGTATCTGCTTCCTCAGCACCTATTGAATTTTTATCGATTACACCTTTAATTAACTGTCCCTTCTTTATGATTACGTCTTCATCTAGTCTAGATTTAAGCGAGTATGTAAACTCACCAGGTAATAGTAAACTGAAAAGTAACTTACCAGTATACTTACTCTTTGTTGCTTTATATAGGAGTTCTAATTTGTCCCTCTTGATATCATCAACAGTGGATAATAAATTAAAGAATAAATCCCTTGGTAGTGGCTTATCATCTCTAGTAAGTAGGAATGCAGATGTAATTAGATCCTTTCCAAATCCAATAATAGGAGCACCATATCTAGGACTTATAATTTGGTTTTGTACTAGCATTAGAGTATATGCTTCAGCAGCTGCTTCATTATTCTGTAATGCATGCATATTCATCTCGTCGCCATCAAAATCTGCATTATATGGTGGACATACAGTTAAATGTAATCTAAATGTTCTATATGGAAGTATTTTAGCTATATGAGCCATAATAGACATTCTATGGAGTGATGGCTGCCTATTGAATAATACTATATCGCCATCCATTAAATGTCTCTCTACAATATCTCCAACTTCTAAATTGTTAGCCACGAATTCTCTATTAGCATATTTTAGATATAATCTAATACCACCCTTACTAGTCTTTATTACATAATTTGCACCTGGATGTTTATCAGGTCCATTTCTAACATACTGCCTTAACTCCTCAATATTATAAGGAGTGACTATAGTTCTTACAGTAAGCTTCTTCGCTATTTCAACAGGGACGCCAACTTCATTTATATTTAGATTGGAGTCAGGTGAGATTACAGTACGAGCTGAAAAATCTACTCTTCTACCTATTAAATTGTTTCTAAACCTACCCTCCTTCCCAGACAACCTTTGTGCTAGAGTTTTCAATCTCCTAGTACCTCTGTGTGTAGATGGTGGGATACCAGGTAATTCGTTATTCATATATGTCGCGACATGCAACTGTAATACATCATAGTCGTTCTTTAAAGCCATAGCAACTGATCCAGCGGCTTTGTCCCTCTTAATCTTGTTGTTAATCTTCACTATGTCAGCCAACTTATGCGTTAAGTCATCTTCACTTCTCTCTCCTGTCTCCAATTGTATTGAGGGTCTTACCGTTAGTGGTGGTACCGGTAAGACAGTTAATATCATCCACTCAGGTCTTGCTGCATCCTTATCAAACCCATAAAGAATTAAATCATCATCCGGAATTCGCTCAAATAACTCCCTAATTTCACTAGGTGAAAGTTCAACTTCACCAGTTTCAGTCTCCTTGTAATACTTATATGGTTTCTCCCATCTAATCTTAATGTTCTTAGCTCCGCAGTGGGGACATACCGGCTTACTATACGCCTCTTTAATAACCTGCTTTACAAATGTAAAGTATTTATCTGGCATTTTCTCTTTTAGGAATTTGGCTTTTTCAATGTATTTCGGAATCTTCTCAGGCTCAATCTTAATCCTACCACAGCTGTGGCATACTCCTCTTAATATATTGTAGATATGCTCAGCGAATAATACGTTAATTACAGGAAGTGCTAACTCTATATGACCGAAGTGGCCTGGACAATGATCTCTATCATTTCCACATATCGGACAATATGATCCAGGTTCTGGAGCTCCAAATCTTGGATCTAATACAGTACCACTCTGCATATATGCCTCTTCATAATATGTTTCATTTGTAACTTCGACAACAGACATCTTTCTAATCATTTGAGGTGATAGTAAGCCGAACTCAATCCTCTCAATCCTATACTTCTTAGCTTCTTCAAGTAAGTTTTTGAACTCACGTGAAACTCTAATAGACATATTTAAATCACCTCCTTAACGATAAGTTTAGGATAAATACCCATACTCTTAAGCTCATCTAATAATACCTTAAACGCATATGAAATATTCACAGGTACGAGTGGTGCATCAGGACCATGTATTGGGCATACGAGTCTCTTCTCACGCGCATCATAATAACCCTCTAACCCACATTTCTGACAAACGAATATCGTCGTCTTATCAGATGCATCCAACAATCTCTCTTTAACAATTGACGACGCACCATATGCTACGAATACGTCCTTCTCCATATCACCGATCCTAAGTCCACCATCTCTAGATCTACCTTCAGTAGGTTGTCTAGTAAGTATCTGAACAGGTCCATGTGCTCTAGCATGCATTTTATCAGCAACCATATGATGTAGTTTCTGATAGTATACTATACCTATAAAGATTGAAGCTTTAAATCTTTTTCCAGTCCTACCATCATACATAACCTCAGTTCCCATAGGTTCGAACCCTACACTCTTTAACAACTTCGCTAGATCATCGTAATCATAAGATATGAAGGGTGTCCCATCAATAAACCTACCTGCTAAGGCTCCATACTTACCCGCAATTGATTCTAGGAATTGACCCACCGTCATTCTTGATGGGAATGCATGTGGGTTAATTAAGAGATCTGGTATTATACCATCAGCTGTGTATGGCATGTCTTCAGCAGGTGCTAACAGCCCAATAACACCTTTCTGACCATGTCGCGAAGCAACTTTATCGCCTAATTCGGGTATTCTATGCTCTCTGACCTTAACTAAAGCTGTTAACTGTCCATCCTTATTGATAGTTAAGATTACTCTATCTACAGTTCCTGTAAACTGCTCTAGCGTTGTTGAATAGTCTCTCCTAGCTTCCATAAACCTAGCCTCTTGAAACTCGCCTGCAAATCTCGGTGGCCCTGTTTTACCAATAACGACATCTCCCCGTTCTAATTCTGCTTCGAGATAAGGTAATCCATCCTCTTCTAAGTTCTTATATGCATCTTCTCCAATGTAATTCTTAACTGATGGATCAGGGATTTCAAATCTATCGACAGCACCTCCCGTATATATCCTTGCTGATGACTCGTACGTCTTATAGAAGAATGATCTGAATAATCCTCTATCTACGGCAGCTTTATTAACGACTACGGCATCCTCCATATTATAGCTTTCATAAGATATAACTGCAACAATTAGATTTTGACCTATAGGCATATCGTTTAATCCAACTAAATCAGTGATTCTAGTTTGGACTATTGGAATCTGCGGATACTCTAGTATATGAGAACGTGTATCCATTCTAAAGCATATATTCGCATAAGGAATACCTAAGGCTTGCTTAGCCATTGCAGCCTCATATGAATTTCTTGGTGATTGGTTATGTTCTGCAAATGGTATGAAAGATGCGGTTATACCTAAGAAGATATATGGAGCCAGCTCTAAATGTGTATGCTCCTTAGTTAGTTCGTCTGGGAAGAATGCAGATAGTATATTATATTCCTCATTTGCATCAATTAACTCTATAACACCCATTTTTAATAAATCTGTGAATTTAAGCTTACCTTCTTCAACCATTTTAATATGCTCTTTAGTGAGAAGAGGCTTACCATCTACCACTCTGATTAACGGCCTCAAAACTCTAGCACTACTGGTCTCAACGTAAACCTCCGGTACTAAGTGTTCGTCATTTAAATGCCTTACTGCTATACTTACATCTGGAGCAATTTTACCGCTTCTTCTATAGCTTCTAAGTCTTTCTGCAAACTCACTTGGATCTTTAATAAAACCTACAAAATCACCATTAAGAAACACTCTTGCATATGAGGACCATGCCTCCTCATTAGCTTCTTCAACAGGAGTCATGCCTTCTTTAAGCATTATCTCTCTCATTATTTCAGCTGGGAATTCATTAGATACAACTGCTGATAATGCTAGATTCTTAACTAACCCGATATTCTGACCTTCAGGACTTTCAACAGGACATATCCTACCTAAATGTGAAGCGTGAACCTCTCTAGCCTCGAATTGAGGTCTGCTTCTACTGAGTGGTGATTGAATTCTTCTTAAATGACTGAGAGTAGATAGGTAGTTAGTTCTGTCAAGCATTTGAGTAACACCTGTAGTTCTCTGAGTCCATGTACCCGTAGCTAATGCGTATGTAAATCTTCGTGTTATCTTACTAGATCTTACAAAGTATGATAACGATACCTTCGTTGAGTATAAGTAATTCTTACTTATATTGTAATGCAAGTCCTTAAGTAATGACTTTAGAGATTTGGCAAATATCTGACCTAATAATGGACCCGCTAGTCTAAGCCTCTTATTAGCATAATGGTCTCTATCATCAGGCTTCCTCCAGCCTAACTTAAGTTCTATAACACGTCTTACCATTTCAGCTAATAGGTATGCTTTCCTAAGTCTATATTGGGGCCCAATACCTACATGTGGGAATAAATACTTATCTAGTATATGTCTCGCTCTATTAATTCTTCTCTCTAATGGTTGTTGGAATGCTTGAGTTCTATTACCTATATATCTTAATGCATCCTCTTGAGTCTCGATATTAGAGTATTTTTGAAGTACATAAGATAACTCCTCTAAAATCTCTGGTTTTGTAGAGACAGCATGGGCGATATCTGCGTCAGCAACTACACCTAATGCTTTCATAACGATTGGGAATGGGATTTCAGACAGTAGGAATGGAATTCTAACAAGGATATTATTCCTCCTTAATGTAACTGTTACATGATTTCTTAATGAACCACGCACTGAAAGTATCATTGCGGTATATACCTTTGTATTTGATGTTTTCTCAATCTGCGTAATGATATTATTTGATGCAAGATCTTCAAGTGCTATTATAGCACGTTCACTTCCATTTATTATAAAATAACCGCCTGGATCGTCAGGATCCTCACCTAAAGCTATAAGTTCCTCTTTCTTCTTACCATGTAATGCACATATTTTGGATTTAACCATTACAGGTATTTTACCGATCTCTATAGGTGTAGGTTCTTCCTCTTCTATATCACCCCTCTTAATCCTAACTCTTACTTTTATTGGAGCCATATATGTATATCCTCTTAGTCTACAGATCGCAGGACAATACCCGCGTGATTCATCTAATACAGATCCATCAAATTCCGTTGTCTGAGGTTTATCAACCCAGATATCAACAAATTCATATATAACCTCTTCACTAGGTGTTAAAATCCTAAGAGTCTTATACTCATTCATTATCTCTTTAATACCCTTCTCAATAAATTCATTATATGAATCAATGTGCTGCTTAGCTAGTCCAAACTCCTTAATCATTGCTTTAACAACAGGCCATGTATCATATTCTAGAGGTCGTTTTACCATAAACTTATTAACATCTATCCTAGTTACCATCTTATCCGACATATATAATATCACCCCTCAATAACTAACCTATAATACACAGTTTCACCAGCAGTAGGACTTTTCCTAATTATTTTAATAACGTCTCCAGGTTTAGCACCAATAGCTTTAACTACAGGATCACTCGCTAAGATATATGGTAACTTATACGGATCACCACCTGCATATTTCTCAATAACCTCTCTTTTTTCCTCCTCACTCAATATTATATGTTTAGGTACCAACTTATGAGATAGAATAATCTTAGCCATTTTATCCTCCTTCTTCAGTTTAACCACCCTATTACACCACACAATAGAACCTAACCCTATCTATAACACACTTAATCTATAATATAAACTTTTCGAGGCTCTACACACTTAAAATACTTGATATAATCATAAAATTGCAGGATATAATCCATAAATTATAGTCACACCATCTTACCACATTTAAGTAAACTTTAGATTGAATAAGGTAGAAGCTAATTTCTAGAATCATATATAATTATACTAGATTAATCTTAAATACTTAACTGGTGATAGCTTATCTTTCAACTTTAGTAAGGATAAAAAATAAGAGAGTTTATTCCTATCCTCTAGCGGGCCCGGCGGGATTTGAACCCACGACCCCCGGGTATCTTCCCATCTTTCGTCATCCATTCGTCAGAGCTTTTAACCAAGTTGGTTAAAAGCCCGGTGCTCTACCTGGCTGAGCTACGGGCCCTTATTTGTTCTATCAAACAATAGTTAAATACTTGTTTTTAAGCTTTTCTCGAGAAATTGTAATTACGATGAAGTGTTTAAACTTTTTCAGCAGTTACTCTGAGGAAGGAGAAGACTTAATAAGAATCGATAAATATGAATTAAATTGATTTCATAAATACCTAACATCATTCATATTATTAACACTTGCCATAACTTCTTAGATAGCAATGTAATATTTAAAATGTTAAGTGAATAGGTTATACTACCTATTGAATGAGATGACCGTATATTTAATTGGATGGGGTATCTACGATATCCCATTATTTAATAAAAGGATCGAGGACATCATTCAGAGTGCTGATGAGGTGTATTTTGAGAGATATACTAATCCTTATCCTTATGGTAACAGAGTTATTGAGAAGTTGATTGGTAGAAAATGTAGAGAGTTGAAGAGAGAGGATTTAGAAGAAAGAAGCTTAGATATTTTATTGAGAGGAAAAGACAGGAAAATCGTGATTATTACATTTGGTGACCCATTAATCGCTACAACTCACCAATATCTAATTATCGAAGCTGCGAAGTATGGGATAGAGGTTAAAATTATACATTCAGCATCAGCGGTATGTAGCGCTATGGGAGAGTCGGGATTACACATATATAAATTTGGCCCGATATCTACCGTTATACGCCCTAAGAAAGCATCATCCAAGAGATGTTATGACGTCTTAATTGATAATTTGAAGCGAGGATTGCATACTCTTATATTGTTAGAGTATGATTATAGTGAGAATTACTTTATGCATCCGACTGAAGCGATTAAAATACTCAAATCATATGATAAGTACAATCTCTTAAGGGAAGATTATCCTATAATAGTAATATGCGGACTAGGATGGGCAAATGAATTTAAGAGAGCAGTCAGATTAAGACAAATTTTGAATAAATCAATTGAAATTCCAAAAGATATACCATGCATACTAATATTTCCAGGCGAATTACACTTTACTGAAGAAGAATATATGAGATTAATTTTAGGTTTAGAATAATAGTTATTTAAAAAAATGAAGTTAAAGTAGTTCGGATTAGGTTGCAAAAAGAGATTACAATTAAGGTGGTTCGATGATATGTAATTTGACCAGTATAGAGAAAAGCATATTAACTCTTCTAGAAAAATACCGAATATTGCATATTACCTCAAGAGTGAATTTAAATGCTGAAGATTATCTTCAAAAAGAGTTGCCATATCTTAGTGAAGATAGCATAAAGCATGCTATTAACAATTTGATTATGAAGAAACTTATCGATGACAGATTTAGACTAACCCCTAATGGTAGGAGTATGATTAGAGTTGGTTTAACTGGAGGCGTCTTCGATATAATTCATATCGGTCATATAAGAACGCTGTGGGAAGCTAAGAAGTATGTTGACTTATTAGTTGTTGTGATTGCACGAGATTCAACAGTAATTAGAATGAAAAAAAGACCTCCGATTAATAATGAGAGAGATAGGCTTGAGGTAATATCCAATTTAAAACCAGTAGATATAGCTATATTAGGCGATAACGAGAACTTTATGAAACCCGTAGAACTAGTAAAGCCAGACTACATCATTTTAGGATATGATCAGAAGATACCTCCAGGCTTAGAAGATAAATTAAAGAATATATCTATCATTAAATTAGGGATTTATTGTGAAGGCTACAAAAGTAGCAACTTAAGGAAGAAACTAATTAATGCAACAATTTAAGTATAGACCACACCATAAGCGATAGTATAGAGGCACGAGGTATTATTGAATAATTATGGATGGATAAGTATCTGAACAGTTATTTGAAATGTTAAAACTCAAGTAATACTTTAACTCTAACTCTATCTCCATCCTTCAAATTTAATACTCCTCTTAGGTAATAAGGGGATATAACTTCTACTATATCAAACCCATAGACAGATCTATCCGCATAGACTACCCCAGCTTCATATTTATCTTCGACAACTGCCTTAAACACCTTAGCACCGCCAAACACTCTCTCTCTAGTTTTAAAACCTTGGATTCGATATCCAGGTAGTCTCCTTAACAGTCTATTCTGAAGTATGTAATGATAGTCTTTAAGTCTTAAATTAAGAGTACCCGGATATGGATAGAAACCAAGAATCTTATAGAATTGAATTTGATACCTCCGCTTACTCATGTAATATGCTCCTTCTCCTAATCCTTTTTCAACATATCCCTCAAGTAAAATATATCCTGGATGTTCATAGGCGTCTCTTATATATCTTATGTATTCATTAATTTCACTTATTGCTTTATCTGTAAGTCTAATCCATAAGGAACCATTTCTAACTTCCTTATAGACATATCCTTCTTCAGCCAATTCAGAAATAATACGAGATGCAGTTTGCTGTGATACATTGAATATTACAGATAGATATGTAGTTGGAGCTCTTATAATTTTGTCTCCAGCACCTAACTTAAGTAAATCTATTAAGTAACTTAACATTAGTCTATAGTTCAATGTACATCACCATTAATTTTCTCACTAGTCTTTAATGAGTATTTTGCTAATGAAATATCCTCAAGAGATTTCTCTAGCTGATATCTTAATAGGTCTAAAGATCTCTTGAAATTAGATATGTAATAAGATTTAACAGTTAGCGTTACTAGCATATTATACAAATCTTTAATAAATATGGCTGTTTCCTCAGCCATATTTATATCCCCTTTAATTAATGCTGTCAAGAGATATCTCCTTAATTCACCTGTGAAATCAAAGATTGCATTTATATATATCTCATCTGGTATATTGCAAGGTATACATTTCAAATAACTTATATCATTAGATACATATACATATAATAAAATCGCCTCTATAAACTCTCTAAGGCTCTCGGCTAGTATACGATATAAGTAATAAGGTGTATAACCATTTAATGGTAAACTGGTTATCAATTTAATTGCATTCTTTATAGATGAATCTGCTAGTCTAATTTCTTTAGCAGCCTTTTTATACTCTTCTGAATTAATCATTCTGATAGCTTCAGTAGCATGATTTAAAGCATCTCTATTTAATTTGATTATCTCCTCACGTACTTTATCTAATTTAGAGTATCTTTCTTTTACAGAATTAATTAAACTGGCGATATAACATTTTATATCCATCATCTTTTCTTCATTACTCATGATCTCTTCACATTAGATTAGAAAAGGACTTAAGTCGGTATTAAATTACAACTTCATGTGATTTTCAAAGATTTTTCTTTTATGTTATCTTTTGTTATAATAACCATATCTATTTCTGATCCGCTTAAAACGTCTCTTTTAGATGCTGCTTTTAATGCATTAATTACCAGTTTTTCGACTTCGTCGATTGGCATATTACTTTTATATGATGACTCTATTATTCCAATAGCGATCTCGGCTCCTGTTCCCAAAACTATGTAATCATCGCCTACTACAGAACCTAAGGAGTCGAGAGAATATAGCTCTGGAGATTTAACCACTCCACCAATTAATACCTGCGTGTAGAAAGGCGTTAACTTACTCTCATACATCAACGCAGATGTTAGCTTTGCTACTGATCTTACTGAAAGAGGTCTACCTGTTCTAATTTCTCGGAGTCTGACTAAAAACGCTACCTCTCTAAATAATTCTTGTATGTCAGCCGCTATACCTGCTGCCGCAGCAGCTACTCTACGGGATATAATAAATGTCTTTTTAACCGTGGTACTCATTATTACATTCCCATATACATACCTCTTATCTGATGCTAATACAACACCATTATTTACTTTAATTCCAATTGCTGTACCACTATAGGTAGACTCCAACTTTATCACCTTTTTAATATAAAATATTACTGTTGCTAATACATTTACGTTAGCAATAATAATCAAAATAATCAAATACGCTTAGAGTCTAATAAGGAAACATATTCCTCTATTTCTCCCCACGTAGTTCATGCATCAGCCTTAAAGCTATTAGCGTTCACAAAATACCCATAATAGTAATAACGAATATATAATAGGCGCATATTATTTGATTCGGGAATTATGAATCTCTGGGAACATTTAAAACCCCCTCTAAGCATCAATGAGATAAAGGAGATCGCACTCTCTCATGCATCAAGGGAAAGTAAGAAGATCCCGTTTAAGGGAAGACTTGAGACTGCAAAAGCACGGGAAACTACTAGGTTAAGATGCGTTTATAAAGTGCTGAAGCATCATATTTTCAGATGCTTAAGAATATATGAAGTTTATTTTAAAAGCCATCCTTTCTATAGAGAATTAGTCACGCTAATAATACCAGAGGAAAAAATAATTGAAGGTTATAAACGTATTAAAGGAAGCATTAAGGTATTAGAAAAACTATATACGGATTATACAGTAAGATTAAATAATGTAAACGAACCTGAAGAAGCTGCAAAAATTAGAAAGGAAGGAATTGGAAGAATGCTATCAATCTTAGATAGACAGCGGACTAGATTTAAACTTTCAATAGACATGTGGAAATACGCTCATAAATTACCCTCTATCTCATTTAATGACCCCATAGTCGTTGTCTCAGGACCTCCAAATGTTGGTAAATCATCTCTTGTTAATGAATTAAGTAGTGCTGAAGTAAAAGTAGCTAGCTATCCATTTACTACTAGAGAAATTCATCTTGGACATATAGATATGAAATTTTATAAGATACAATTAGTCGATACTCCGGGACTACTCGATAGACCTCTATCAGAGAGAAATGAGATTGAGCTAAAAGCGATTTATGCTTTAAAATATCTACCTAATCTAATAATATTCATGCTGGATCCAAGTAAGCAAAGATATTATGAACCTGATAAACAGATTGCAATTTTAAGGGACATCAAGAGCCTATTTCCAGATAAACCATATCTTATAG
>CAZHBK010000003.1:0-25773 GCA_964530465.1 uncultured Nitrososphaeria archaeon
ATTTAACATTATCGATTAACCTCCTCGATTCTATAGCTGACTTATTTATATCAGATAATGATATTACAAATGTTATTAATATCCCCATCATATTATCAATAGAATTCTATACTGCTACATTAGATTATCCAAATGAATATAGTGGGCTCTTTGAGAAATATAGGGAGTTATTGAAAGATCCAAATTCAGTATTATACCTTGCGAATTATACAGTTGAATCTATAGATGATTCGTTTGATGAAGCACTTGCAGTAGCGTCAGATATATACGTTTATGGTTTAAATGCATATGCTTTAAATGATGTAGAAAGTATCTACAAGGTGTTAAACTATTATGTTATGACGTATCAGATGCTTGATGAATCTAATGATCTAGAGTATTTAATGGGTATAATTATATATGGTCTGACCTCAGTATACTATAATCTTATCAGGTATAGGAGGAAGCTTTATGATGATGTAGTAGGTAGATTGTATGAGAGTATTAAATCCTCTAAGATAATACCAGCTTGTGAATCTGATTCTGATATGGACTGTATATGTATGTTTATTAGGAATGCATTAAAGAAGGGGGATATATATTCTTTGCTGAGGGAGTCTGTAGCTATAAATTGGTTTAAAGAATATATTAAGGCGTTTAATCGTAGGAAGGTTAAAATGTACAAGCTTGAGAATATCTCATTAATTCTTAATGCTGCAATTAAATCTCTTAGGAGGTCTATGTCATCTAATCTAGAATATGCTAATGAAGCGTTTGAATATGTAAGTAGGAGGGGTATTCTATCTGAGAGTGATAAGAACATGCTTGTTATCTCTACATTAAAATTATATAAGATTGGATTCCTCAAAGGTATAAGGAATATACTTAGCATTTTAGAGAATTATGCACATAGAGAGGGTAGAGAAGACTTACGTCATTTAACAACATTACTTAAGAATATCGTTGGTTTAAACTAGTCCTCTTTTAAAACTCTAGCAATCTCCCTTTTAAGATTCTCATAAACACTCTCTAAAGCTTCAACTATAACCTTAGTATCTCCGATTACAGGCATAAAGTTTGTATCACCACTCCATCTAGGGACTACATGTATATGGAAGTGATCTTTAATGCCAGCACCAGCAGCTTCACCAATGTTAACCCCGATATTATAGCCTTCAGGCTTCATAAGTGAGTCTAATGCTTTAATCGATATCTTCATTAATCTAAACATATCTAAAATTTCATCATCATTTAAATCTAATATATGGGGTATATGTCTATAAGGTACGATCATTAAATGACCGCTATTATATGGGAATCTATTCAATATTATAAAACTATACCTACTCCTATAGACGACTAGATTCTCCTTATCATTATTTGATGATGCAGCTTTACAAAAGATACACTCACCACTCTTAGGCATTTTAATATACTCAATCCTCCAAGGAGCCCACAACCTCTTCAAGAGTAATCCCTCCAATACATATTTTTCATCAATCGTAAATTTATTAAAGCATAGATATATTAGGCTGATTAACCCACGTAATTATGATAGGGATGAATGTAATAGTAGTACATGGTGGTGCAGGTTATCTAAATCCCAGAATAGCTGATGAGAGAGTTTCAGTTATTAGGAATGCTGTTTCTAAAGGCTATAATATATTATCCAATGGAGGTTCATCGTTAGACGCAGTTGTTGAATCAGTATCAATCTTAGAAGATTCCGGCTTCTTTAATGCAGGGAGGGGTAGTGTGTATACGGTAGATTCAATGCTTGAATTCGATGCAGCCATAATGCACTCTAAGTATGGATATGCGGCTATCGGAGCAGTCCCTAATATTAAAAACCCTATAAAGCTTGCTAGAGAGCTACTTAAAGATAAAATACATAGATTCTTAGTCGGTTATGGAGCTAGGGAGTATGCTATTGCGAAAGGTTTTAAACCGTATGATATTACAGAGCTTACATTCTATAGGTATATTGATGAATATTTAGAGAGGATTAAGAAGCGTGGAGGCTATGGTATTAAGTTATTAGAGGCATTTAAACATTTATTTAAATCTGAGACTGTAGGCGCCGTAGCATTAGACTCAGATGGATATCTAGCTTCAGCTGTTTCAACAGGAGGTATATTTCTTAAATTCCATGGTAGAGTTGGAGATAGTGCTATTAAAGGAGCTGGACTATATGCAGATAACTTCGTAGCAGCATCAGCGACAGGCATCGGAGAATATATAATTGATTTAATGCTTACCGAGAGAATTGCATCATATAGAAGAAGATATAATTTATACTCTGCCTGTAAGCTCGCGTTTAGAGATTTAGAATCTAGATATGGTATTGATAATGCAGGTGTTATAGCAGTTGATAAACTCGGTTATATCGCATGGTTTCATAATACAATGCATATGCCTATAGGATATCTCTATGATGGATTAGATAAACCGATAGTCTTTACATCCGGGTCTGGATATGCTAAAGCTAGACGCATATAATGGAGGTTTGGAGTGATAGCATTTAAACAGTTAAAAAATTATTTCTCTACCCTTAAACAATAATCATAGTAGAGTGGTGAGATATTGAACCTAGGCTTTGGAGAGATAATTACGATCTTAATCATACTACTCGTATTATTTGGACCAGATAAACTACCTGATATAGCTAGGAAGCTCGGAAAATACTATAGGCAGTTAATGGAGTATAAGCACTTTCTGGATGAAGAGTTTAGAAGGGGCTTTCTAGAGGGATTAGAGGAAGAGTCTGTAAATAATAGTGATCAAGCTAATATTAAAAGACCTAAGCCTAGTAAGGATTTAATAAGACTGGCTAGAGAGTTGAATATCGATCCTGAGGGTAAGACTAGTGATGAATTAATTAATGAAATTAAGGAGATTGTAGGTAGGAAGGCTGAAAGCGATGAGTGAGAGAAGGGAGGAGTTGAACGAAGAGAAGTATTTTAAAGATACTGAGATGAGTTTCTGGGATCACATGGCTGAATTAGCTATGAGACTTAGACGTATCGTAATTGTAACATTAATACTAACGGTAATCTACTTAATCCTACCATCTCAATTCGATATAAATAGTCTAACTATAGTACTTACTGGTAAATGGACGTTACATAAACCATTAGTCGGGGGTATTCTTGATAAAATAAAGCATGACCTCCTTCCATCTAAAGCAATATTGATTTCTCATCAATTTGCAAACCCATTAGTAATATATCTCGAGGCCGGAATACTACTTGCTATTATAACTGCATCGCCATATATAGGGTATGAGGTATATATGTTTGTAGCCCCTGGATTATACCCTCATGAAAAGAAATTCCTGAAGAGGTTTGTATTTGCATTTACAGGTTTATTCATTCTCGGAGTAATATATGGATACTATCTTATAATGCCTATTACATTTAAGATTCTAGTCTACTTCTCGGACATATTAGGTGCACAACCTCTATTTGATATAAACGACTTCTATACACTAACTTTCGTTGGTCTAGCTGTATGTGGTTTTTTCTTTACGATGCCCGTCTTCCTAATACTAGCTGTTAAATTTGGAGTATTAGAGGTCGATGTACTAGTTAAGAATAAGAGGTATATATATGTAGCGGTCTTCATAATTACAGCAATTATAACTCCAGATCCAACACCAGTATCTATGTTGTTACTATCGATTCCATTTATAATATTATATGAGTTTTCAATATGGATTGGTAAGAGAGTAGCTCCTAAAGAAACATTTGAGACTACTTCTTCTTAGCCTTCCTAACTTTCACTCCCTCCTCAGCTCTCTCCTTACTGGGTCTGAACAATATATGTATCGTTAGCAATATCAGTAGTATACCCATTGTTATATTGAATAACGTACTAGATCCATAATCTAATTTTGAAACTACTGGAGCCTTATTATAGATCTTATCTTCAATAATTTTATTAAAGTATAGGTCTACTGAGATCTTAGCATCATTAATTGAATCCTTATATATTGTCATTAATATCGTTAGTGGCTCTCCGTGATAATTGAAATCTTTACTCCAATGGATGCTTAATCTATCATTTATCTTACCATAATAGTCTTCAACTACTACTGATAGCGTAGTCTCATTCAATCTCCATAACGTAATATAGATTCTAGTATCTAGTCTATTTTTAAATGGCCATGTGCTAGATTCCCTAAGCTCATATACCTTAGCGCTATTTAATTTAATAATCAAGCTATTCGTGATAAATCCTCCAATACCTAAGAATCCGCTATCATTAACTGTTTTAGAGTATAGTATTTCTAGCTTTAATTCGGGGATTGTAATATTTACATAGCCATAAGCGTATCCTCCCTTAGAATCCAGGTTGATATATATGCTTGTACTCCAAGATCCTAAGATAAGATCTGATCTACATATCTCTAGTAATGCTATACCCTTAGAATAGTTGGATTCAAATGTAGTATTCTCAATCTTACTCCATCCTCCAACCTCACGAACTATCCTAAACCACGTCTTCTTCTCAGTATTACAGTATGCTTCAATAGGAGGTATTGACGATAGTAAGATTAATGCTATTAATGCTAGCACTATAATACATCTGGTATGTATATTCATGTTAATCACTTAAGCCTAACTCAGAATAAAATACATAATTACTTTTAAATGTATTAGAGTGTTAAAATTATTCTTGTAGATCATGCGGTGTGGCACCTCAGGAGACTTAATGGGATGATCCTGAGGTGCGCACCCTTCCCTTCTGGGGCGGCTTGATTCTAATCTTTACATCTAATGCCATTAATCCAGATCCCTTCTCATACACTCTTACCGGATTTATATCCATCTCATCTATCTCTGGATGATCCTGTATTAGTTTATCGACTTTTAGAATTGTTGATAATACCTCATCTAAATCTAACTCAGGTCCTCTAAATCCTTTTAACACCTTATATGCTTTAGTCTCCATAACCATATCTAAGGCATCTTCATAAGTTAGTGGTGATAGTCTAAATGCTACATCTCTATATAATTCAGTGTATATCCCTCCAGCTCCAAACATTATTACATGTCCGAACTGAGGGTCATTTAGAACGCCTATTATAATTTCATATCCCTCTCTAGCCATTTTCTCCACAAGTATACCTTTAATTCTAGCATTAGGTATTGCATTCTTAACATTATCTATTATCTCTTTAAATGCCTCTACAACCTCACTACGATTTCTAATATTTAGTCTAACACCACCTACATCAGTCTTATGGTATATATCAGGAGATACAATCTTCATAGCTACAGGATATCCTATCTCTTCAGCAACTCTTATAGCTGCATCGATATCTCTAGCTAATCTATACTCTGGAGTCTTAATACCATAAATTCTAACAACGTCTTTAGCTTCATCCTCCATTAAAAAACTCCTACCTTCATTGATTACGTTCTTAAAGATGTCATCAGCTGTTGAATTCATTATGCATCAATCTTAAATATATCTCTGAGAGTTAATAAGTAGATTTGATGAATAACATAAATATGCATGATAGTAGTATAAGTAAATACCTTGAAGCTATTAAATCATCAATACCATCATATCATGTATATCAATGTTTAGAGGATGTAGAGTGGAATAATAAATTAATATCGCTATATCTAAGAGATAAAGTATCCGAGTTAGATAATATGTTGAATGCACTCTCAGAAGGACGATTAATTAGAGGGGATATATCGATAGAGTTAAATATGATAACAACTCTCTTAGGTAGACTGTTAGAGTTATCTAATAATATAAGAGATTTTAAACCTTCTAAGATAGATAGCAGCGTATTCAATAAGTTAGTTGAGTATGATTATAGGATTATCGTAATAATCAATAGATGCCTATTTTTAATTTCAAAACCATATAGATATCCAATAGATTTAGTAATTAGACTTAAGATGGTTAGAGAAGCGTTAAATAAGTTATTCGATATAGTGAGAAGTAGATATGAATTTTTAAAACTCAAATCCAAAAGCTCTTAATGCATTCAGTATCCTCCTAAGCTCCATCCTAAACTTCTTACCTTTCTCAGTTAGATTGAGTCCATTCTCATCCTCACAGATAATACCCTTATTTTTCAACTCACTAATATACTCTGTGAATCTATCGTATGATAGATTCGATAAGTACATTACTCTTGTCGGTCTAGCTCTACCCTCATGTAGATTAAGGTATACTATACTCTCAATTATATCATATAGTATTTTAAGTCTAGATCTATAGGGAAACTTACTTCTCTTCATGTCCCTCCTCCGGAGGTGCTATGAATATCGATAATAGCATTAGATATCCTACAGCTCTAAATGCTTCTCCGACAATCGAAAATAAGATATTTACAAATGAGTATATGAATAATGCATATGCAATTGTAAGGCATAAGAATCCTATGAATACAACTAAACTACCAAATCTCCTCTTAACAACATAGTTCGATAGTACTGATGATGAGGCATATGAAGCTAGAATCAGTAATATGGTATATGTTAGTATTGGTAAGTGCATGAGTCTGATTAATCCATATATTACTGCTATAGTACCCACTCTAGCGAGAACACTATAATACGTGTATACGATCAACGTAAATCCAACAATTTGCAATATTGCTGATATAATCCATGAGGATATTACAACGTATGGATTTAGCGGGTATCCAAACCATAGTATTAACGTTATTGGCGTTGGCTCTATAATTAATCCTAACCCCATTAATATAAATGCTGCAGATATCTTAACT
The DNA here is from genome assembly GCA_964530465.1 of uncultured Nitrososphaeria archaeon. Classification (GTDB taxonomy): domain Archaea; phylum Thermoproteota; class Nitrososphaeria; order Geothermarchaeales; family JDFR-13; genus CAZHBK01. The sequence continues at coordinate 6,734 of CAZHBK010000003.1, forward strand.
AATTTATCATCTCTAAATTTAAAATACTTAGCTAAGAGTATTAACCCAGCTGATAAAGCTAGTATAGCTGATAAAATCGTTAATACTAAATCAATCTTCAAAATGTTAGAGTATAATTTCACTACAACCCTAGATGGTGGAATCTGATCTTTCAACTCAACTATTTCAAATACATGCCTATATAACATCTTCAATCATATATCTACATTTTAGATAATTATACATAAATCATATAGATGATTCATCTAGATTGGAATAGATTATGATAAGTATGAATATGAATCATCTTAGAAGACTATATAGTAGTCATCATATTACTACTAGCATTATCAGCTACGTATGTGGTAGTAAATAATGTATAGGCATCATCATATATGAATGTAAATGGCATTGCTAGGAGTGTATCTAGTAGTAATGAGTATATTGTAGAGAAGGCTTATAATTATCCTCAAGCAGCTATTAGAGAGAAGAAGCGCTATATTAATGCTTTTTAAAAGCTAGAGTTAAGTCAGGTAGTATAAGTGAGTATGTTATAGCTTTTCTCAAATTAGCTAAACCTAAAAACGGAGATTATAATAGGGATGATTGCGACGAGTTTTACACTGTAGTAGTGTAAAATCTAACGTGTTTAATAAGTCATTGATGGCATTGCATGGATAGAACCTTAATATCTGCCGATTTTACATTAAAGTTTAATAATGTCAGATTTAAATAGACTTAAATCTGTTAAAGCATCCTCATTCCAGGTCTTAAAATCCCTTTTATCACCATATTCTTTATTTGATTAGCATATATATGTGCCTGTCTTGTAGGTTCTGGGATTTCATACTTCAAGACCCTCCTAACAATTGTAATAGCATCTCCGAGACTCACCATATTACCAATGCTTACATACGTCTTATCATTTAACTTATATCCTACTATTTCTCCATGATCAACTATATATCCATCTCCCCTATCAACACCTACTAGCCTAGATTTAGCTACACCAATCGTAGGAATACCTAATACTACTCCTATATGTGATGCAGCCCCTAATCTCCTAGGATGCATAATTCCATGAGCATCAACTAGGGTTACATCGGGTTTGACCTTAAGCTTTAGTAGTGCTGTAATCATAGGATATACTTCTCTGAAAGCTAGAAATGTAGGAACGTATGGAATTTTAATCTTTACGATAGAGTAAGCCTTATCGATGACTTTAAGATCATTATATGATAGTGCAACGGCAGCTCCAATACCGAAATCCTTATAATACGCGACATCTAAACCACCGATAATAGATATATCATTAATATTAAATAGAGACTCCTTAATAACCTTTGAAGCGAGAAATATCTGAGCTCTCCTAGCCTTCTTAAAATCAAACATTTAATACACCAAAAGTAAATAAATTGAGGTTAGATAAATATTAAATAAGATGTATCTAAATAATTTCAAACATTATAACTACTTATTGAAGCTTCATATATAATATTTCCTATTAGGTGCCCTTCTATGTCAGTTGATATAACTGGAAAGGAGGTTGTCTATAGGGAGGCTATTGCTGAGGGTAGGATTATTCTAAAACCTACTACTATCGAGATTATCAAGCGTGGATTGATTGAGAAAGGTGATGTATTTGAATCAGCTAAGGTATCAGCCTTCTACGCAGTTAAGAATACTCCGTATGTTCTAGCATATTGCCATCCAATAAAGATAACACATATATCATTTGAATATGAGATATCTGATAACTCAATACTTGTTAGAGTACTAGTTAAAGCTATTGAACGTACGGGTGTTGAGATGGAGGCTTTAATGGGGGTATTAACAGCTCTTGCAACAATATGGGATATGGTTAAAAAATATGAGAAAGATGAATCAGGGAATTATCCATCAACTAAAATCACTGATGTTAGAATTGTTAGGAAGGTAAAGAGGTGTTTAAATAATGTGCCATAAAAAAGTAGATATACCATATAAGCTTAAAGCGTCCATTATAATCGTAAGTACTAGTAGATTTGAGGCAAAGTTAAAATCTAAAGAATATACAGATGTATCTGGTGATCTAATAGAGGAGTCACTTATCAATGAAGGGATTGAGATAGTATTAAGGGATATAGTACTAGATAGTCCATCAGCAATATTAGATGCTATTAGGAGATCACTATATCTAAGTGCAGATCTAATTATAATATCTGGAGGTTCTGGAGTATCATACTCGGATATATCTTACGATACAATTAAGAGTATCATCGATTCTGAATTAATCTCATATCCAATCTTATATACTAGCTTGAGCTATGAGGAGGTATCTACTCATGCAATTGCTTCAAGAGTTATAGCTGGATTTATAAGAGATACATTAGTCTTCTTAATACCAGGATCACCAAATGCTGTAAAAACAGCACTGAAGATAATATTAAAGGAGTATAAGCATTTAATATGGCTTAGGAGATTTAATAGAAGATGATAGCTTTACAATGTAATCCAATAACCTACATAGTAGTGTATATATTTCAATAATAGTCTTTAAATCTAGAATTATATCCAATTTAATTACTCTATACCTCAAAATCAGATTTAATGGGTGTGTAATATGAAGTATATGGTTTTAGGCGTTGGTAATGTCGGTAAGGTTATTGTTAGAGATCTACTTAAGAATCCTAAGACAGAGATAGTTCTAGCGGTTGATTATGATTTTAAGTCTCTTAAGGAGTTTGCATCTAAATTAGATGATTCTAGATTAGTCATAGAGAAGGGTGATGTTAGAGATATCGATTTAACTGCTAATCAGATGAAGAGGGTTGATGTAGTTGTCAATTCTACTTGGTATGAATACAATCTTCATGCTATTAAAGCTGCTATTAAAGCTAGAAAAGATCTCGCCGATCTAGGCGGTTTATACTGGATGACTAGAGAGGAGCTTAAAATGGATGAGGAAGTTAGGAATGCTGGTATTACAGTTTTAATTGGTGTTGGTGATGATCCAGGTACTTCAAACGTCCTCGTTGCTTATGGAGCTAAGAAAATGGATAGTATTGAGGAGATTCATATTAGATGGGGTAGTAAGCTTATATCTGAAGTATCTGAATCAAGCATGTTTGGATTCAGCGTGCTAACAGTTCTCGACGAGGTTACTATGCCTGCTAGATTATATATTAATGGGAAGCTTGTTGAAGCACCACCATTAAGCTATCCCGAACTTACATACTTTCCAGATCCAATTGGCTATTTAAAGACATATGCTATAATACATAGCGAGCTTGCTACACTACCCGAGACTATACCTGGAGTTAGAACAATTACGTATAAGGATAGCTGGGATGAATCGGTATTTCCAATAATTGAATTCTTAAGAGATATTGGGTTAACTAAACGCGAGCCTATAGATGTGATGGGATGCAAGATATCCCCTCAGAAGGTATTAGCTTCATTGGTTAAGCCTTGGGAGCCTGAGGACTTAGTTGGATCACTTAAGGTTGAATTAATAGGTTGTCTTGGAGGGGTTAGGAAGAAGCTAACTTACTATCTAGGACCAGTAGGCTATAGTAAGGAGTATGAGGCTAGCGTTACAGCATATACGACTGGTATTGGAGCGAGTATCGGCGTTCAAATGTTGGCTCAAGGATACGTACCTAGAAAGGGAGTTATACCCCCAGAATTAATTACAAAGCCCGAGATCTGGATTAAAGAGCTTACTAAGAGAGGGATTAAAGTTAGCGAGGTAGTCTGTGAGGAGAGAGCACTAGAGTAGGATCTACTACTCTATATTTAACCTAATTCTTTTTCTTTCTATAGTTAATAAATAGTTAGAGGATTAGAGTACTTTAAATATACTTAAAATATATTAAGGAGATTGAAGATTTAGGGATAACAATCCTTATAAGAATATAATTATTAGCTGTATCTAGAAAGAATATTAACCCCCACATACATTATTTTATCCTTGTACCGGGGTGTTCTGATTATTGCTCCAATTCATAATCAATTCTAACAGTAGCTATATAATTAAATTCTTTATTCTAATTGAGAGGATGGGCTTATGTATGAAGCGTATTTAGCGGAATGGGAGGATTTCGGTACTTCAGCTATTAATGAGGTTAGGAGATATCTGGATAGAACGAGTAGGTCTAGAGAGATATTCGAGGACATCATCGATGTAATTCCATTAGGAGTTAATAGTAATCAGAGATATCATCCACCATATCCAATATATGTTAAGAGCGCTAGGGGTTCTAGGATTTGGGATGTAGACGGTAACGAGTATATTGATTTTAATATGGGTTATGGCTCTCTAATAGTGGGTCATGCACATCCAATACTCGTTAAATCACTTAAGGAGCAACTTGAGAATGGAATACTCTATACGTATCCAGCAGGTATACTAGAGGAGCTAGCTGATATAATTCCAGATCTATTTAATATAGACATGTTTAGATTTAGCAATAGCGGTAGTGAAGCAGTAATGTATGCTATTAGACTTGCTAGAGCATATACTGGTAGGGATGTAATCGTGAAGATTGAAGGTGCTTACCACGGGGCATATGATTTCGTTCTAGTTAGTAGCTGGCCGCCTAGAGGTCTTGCAGGACCTAGAAGAATGCCTGTAAGTGTTATAGATTCATTAGGATTACCTGAGGTTACTGAGGATCTAGTTAGAGTAGTTCCATTTAATGATATTGAACCATTAAAAGCATTACTTGAGGAGGAAGGTGATGATATTGCAGGCATTATACTAGAGCCTATTATGATGAATGCAGGTATCATAAAACCAGAGCCAGGATATCTTAGAGACGTGAAGAAACTTGCTAGGGAATACGATATAGTATTAATCTTTGATGAAATTAAAACTGGGATGAGATCCCATCCGGGTACTGCAGCACAGGAGTTAAATATCGAACCTGATTTGATAGTCCTAGCTAAAGCGATTGGAGGCGGGTTTCCAGTCAGCTTAATTGGTGGTAATGAAGATATTATGAATTTAATAGCACCTCCTGAGAGTCCTAGGTATCAAGGTGTTATACATGCAGGTACTTATAATGCTAATCCACTAGCTCTTAAAAGCGTGTATGCAGTCCTAACTGAAATTCTAATTAAGGATGCATATAAAGAGCCTATAAGATATAATGAAGAGCTTAAGAAAGCTTATGAGGAGTTATTCGATAAGTATGGTATCGAGGCATATATTGAGACTTATGGAGTTAGTGGAGCTATAATGTATTCGAAGAATAAAGTTAAGAATTTCAGAGAAGTCTTAGAAATGCCCTTAGATATATGGTATCCATTCTTTATAGCGATGGTAAATAATGGAATACTACCTATGGCTACGGGTCCTGAGGAGATATGGACTATTAGTGTTCAACATACTGAAAGAGATATTGAGGAATATATCGATAAGCTTGAATATGGTATTAAGATTATGGCTGATGCTAGGAGGATATACGAAGAGTAAACTTTAGATTAAGAGGTAATAAACGAATCGGAGTTATCTAAGGATATAATAAGATGGCACACTAATTATATATTAGGGTCTACTTTAAATCAATGTTGATTGGAGAACTAGGGTTATTGGAGGGGTAGTCAATTGTATGTAATTGTTGTAGGTGGTGGAGCTGTAGGATGTAGAGTTGCTAAAATGCTTGAAAGAGAGGGTTATGCAGTTACTATTATTGAGAAGGATCGTAAGAGAGCTGAAGAATTATACCATGAGACACATGCACATATTGTAATCGGAGATGCTACAAACCCTAGAATTCTAGAGTCAGCCGATATCAGAAAAGCAGATTATGTAATTATCGTTACTGGAGATGATGATACTAATTTAATTGTGGCAATGCTAGCAAAACACTATGGAGTAGATAATATTATCATTAGAATTGTTAAAGACGTATTTAGAGACATTGCTAGAATGTTAGGCATATATAATATAGTTAATCCTGCTGAGACTGTAGCCATACAGATAGATGCTATAATTAGAGGTATTAAATTCATCGACTTTATTAAAATCAGTAGCGTCGATACACATGTTGAAGAGATAATAGTCAAGGAATCCAACTTTGCTAATAAAAGGCTGAAGCAGATATATAGTATGAGTAAGGATAAAATACATCCATTAATGGTTATCAGAAATGACGATATATTAATCCCGGATGATGATCTAATTCTAAAGTCTGGAGATAAACTACTTATCCTCAGAAAGAGAAAGAGACTTCCATTCTAGAATGAAAACCTTCATATATCATATTTGAAATAATTATTAATAGCAGTTAAATGGATTGGATTATAATCAAGCTCAGGGTTAAGAGAGCCTTCTACGATCTTAGGAAATTCAATATATACATACTATTTATTTCTATATTAATTGGCTTTCTAGGAGGGTTGGGTGCTGTAATATTTAGATATACGATTCATCTATTTAGAAGTGGTATATTTCAGCCATTATTCAAAGATCTCATAATATTATCACCTGCATTAGGCGGTTTTCTAACTGGCTGGATAATATATAAGTATGCTCCTGAAGCTAAAGGTCATGGTATACCACAGGTAATGGATTCTGTAATGAATAAATTCGGTATTACTAGGAAGAGAGTAGCTTTCATGGGTATATTAGCTGCATCAATTAATATTGCATCTGGAGGTAGTGCTGGTAGAGAAGGACCTATAGGTCAGATAGGTGGTAGTCTGGCTTCATTAGTATCTCAAATACTACGTATTAGGCCTAGAGATATGCAACTATTGGTTATTGCTGGTTTAGTAGCTGGTATTAGTGGTACATTTAATGCACCTATAGGCGCTCTACTATTTGGATTGGAAATATTCAGACCTAGATTTGAAGCTTCATGCTTAATCCCTCTTATAATGGCATCTGTAATAGGTAAAATTACTGCATCATACTTCTTGGGAGATTATCCAGCATTTATAATCCCTAAGGATATCGGCACTATTCCATTAAATGAATATCCAGTATTGATACTATTTACAGCAGTAATTAGCTTATTAGGTGCTTTATGGGTTAAGGTTTTTGATACATTTGAAGATAGAGTTGAGAGATTACCACTACCACTATATGTTAAAACAGCGTTATCTGGATTACTCGTTGGATTGCTGGCATTACCATATCCTGATTATGATATTATACTCGGTGTTGGATATAAGGCGATAGACTTATACTTCTCAGGGTTGTTTGGAGAGTGGGATATGCTAACTGTTGGCTTTTTAAAAATGATAGCTACAATATTGACTGTTGGTTCTGGAGCAACAGGCGGGATATTTGCACCAAGTCTTACAATAGGTGCGATGCTTGGAGGAGGTTTAAGCGGTCTCTTAGAGGAATTCTCACCTGAGTTAATTTTAGATCCAAGAGTATATTCGCTGATTGGAATGGCTTCATTCTTCACCTCTGTAGCTAAAGTACCATTAACAACACTTATAATGGTTCCTGAGATGACGGGGAATTATGCACTTTTCGCACCGTTAATGTTAGGTAATGCAATAAGTTATATAGTGAGTTTATCAATCTTAGGTAAGGAAAGCATATATACTCTAAAACTTAGGAAAATAATGAAATAAAATATATTACAGTTTAAATCTAATCTGTAAAATACTAATCATATAATCTTTCCAATATTAGTATACTATGTTTACGTAGGAATCGACATCCTATAGTTATACCATGATTTATTTTTAGGTGAGCATATATTTTATTCGGTTAGTTAGAAGCATTATAGTAAGTACATTAAAGTAGTAGACCCAATAGAACGTCTATCCATCCAACAATTGGCGGGATATCTAGAAAGGTGTTCTCTCTTATTAGTTGGAGGCGGGAATGTTATGATTAAAGTATTAATATTAGGCCAAGGAATGGTTGCAAATCACTTCGCTGTGGGTCTTGAGAGGATTAAATCCGGTGAATTAGAACCTTATGGAGTACCATTAGCAAACTACAGTCTAAAATATTCCATTAATGATATTGAGATAGTCGCAAGTTATGATGTAGATTTATCTAAGATCGGTAAGTCAATATATGAAATCGCATCAAAATACCTAGATAACATTCCGATACCTAATACATTAAGGGATATCATAGTTAGAAAAGGAGTACACTTAGGAAGCTTAAGGGGGCTTCCGATAGAAGTCGCAGCATTGGATAATGATAATATGTCTTTAAATGATATAAAGGAATATCTAATTGATGAATGGGAGGAAGTTAAGCCAGATGTAATCGTGAACATTATAAATACAGAGCATTGTAGACCATTTAAGAGTTTAGAGGAGTTGAATGAGGCAGTTGAATCTAATAAGATGGATAGATTCAGTGCATCACAATTCTACGCCTATACTGCTTGCGAGTATGCGAAGAGAAATAACAATATTGCCTTTATAAATGTAATACCGACACCATTAGCAAATGATGATGTATTCATCAAACTGTTTGAATCTGCAAATTCGGTAGTATTTGGTGATGATGGTGCTACAGGCGCTACACCATTAACAGCGGATCTCCTAGCGCACTTACATAGTAGGAATAGAAGGATTAAATCGATTGTTCAATTCAATATAGGTGGTAATTTAGACTTCCTATCACTAACAATACCTGAGAGAAATATAATGAAGGAGACTACTAAAAGCAGTATAGTTCAGGATATACTAGGATATGATGTTCCATGCTTTATAAAACCAACAGGATACTTAGAGCCATTAGGCGATAAGAAGTTTGTATCAATGCATATAGAATACATTAACTTTAACGGACTTACAGACGAGATGTTTATCAACTATAGAATTAACGATAGTCCTTCACTAGCTGGACTATTAGTAGACTTAGTTAGATTAGGTAAGATAGCGTTAGAGAGGGGTCTAGTAGGTACAGTATATGAAATTAACGCCTTCTATATGAAGAAGCCAGGGCCTCCAAATGCTAAATCGATACCCAAGATTATAGCGTTCGAAAACCTGCTTAAATTCTTAGGATTAAAGAGTTAACCTCAGAATCTTTCTTTATCACTTAATATAACTATAGCAATATCTATATTTACATATCTAGTTAATATCATCTATAAGATTTTAAATATTCCGTATGTGATTTCTTATTCAATCTTAAGGTTTTAAGACGTACGCTAGAAGTATCTTTGAGGTGATTGTATGGCCCTTAGTTTAGCAGTAGTTACATTGCTGATTGGGTTATTTGGAACAATAATATCGATATTATTCATACTGCTTGTTGAGAGAAAGCCTAAGGGTCCTGAAAGAATGGTTGAAATATGGCGTGCTATTAGAATTGGATCTAATGCTTATCTTAAGAGGATGTTTGTAACTGTGCTTATAATTGCAGCCATTATAGCGGTAATTATAGTAGGAGCGTTATCTTTCGAGACAGGTATTACATACAGTAGTAGGATTGCCGGATCATTCTACTTAGGTGTTATCTTCTCATTAGCTGCAGCATATATTGCTATGGATTCAGCTACTAGAGCTAATGTTAGAGCTGCATATGCGGCTAGAGAGTCGACTGCATCTGCTTTAAGAATAGCCGTATTAGGTGGTGCTGCTTTAGGATTAGCAGTTATATCGTTAAGCTTGCTCGGCTTATCAATACTATATATTATATTTAAAGATCCTGGAATCTTAGCTGGATTCGGATTTGGAGCTAGCTTAGCAGCATTATTCGCGCAGCTTGGTGGTGGTATATATACTAAATCTGCAGATGTAGGTGCCGATTTAGTCGGTAAAGTTGAACAGAGGATTCCTGAGGATGATCCTAGGAATCCGGCCGTTATAGCTGATCAAGTAGGTGATAATGTTGGTGATGAAGCAGGTAGAGGTGCTGATTTATTTGAGTCTGTGACTGCTGAGAATGTTGGAGGTATGATTATCGGGTTGATCATCTCAATCCTAATATTTCATCATATCAACGAGAATTATGTCATAGCTCCATTACTAGTTAGAGCTATAGGTATTATAGGTGCTTTAGTAGGTGTATTTGTAGCATTCAAGCAGGTTAAATTTAAAGATCCTATGGATCCGCTTAGGAATGGATTGCTTGCAACTACAATTGTAGTCGCTATCTTAATGTACTGGCTAACACGGTACATCTTCGGACCTTCTGGAGTCTACCTATATGGGGCTATGCTAATAGGTCTAGTAGCTGGTATAGCGATCGCATATATTACAGAGATTTATACAAGTACTAGGTATAAGTATGTGAAATTTATAGCTAATAGCTCAGTATCTGGTCCTGCATTAACAGTTATGGCCGGTATATCTACTGGAATGCTATCAACTCTACTTCCAATTATAGTTGTCGTCATTGCGATAATAATATCATATGTATTAGGTAGTGTATGGGCCAGTTTAGTCAATCTAGATCCATCACTAGGAGGTGTATATGGTACCACCATGGCTACGATGGGTATGCTTTCAACAGCTGGAATGATACTCACAATGGATGGTGTAGGACCTATAGTTGATAATGCAGGTGGTATTGTTGAGATGTCTGGAGAGCCTGATGAAGTTAGGGAGAGAGTTGATCCATTAGACGCATTAGGTAATACTACTAAAGCATTAACCAAAGGCTATGCAATGGCTTCAGCAGCTATGGCGGCTCTTCTATTATTCCAAGCATATCTACTTGAGGTAGCTAGATATCAAGCACATATATTCGATCTATCAACCATCACACTTGCAGGTGTTAAAGAATTATATAATAGAATCCTACACTTAGCTAGTCAGATGCCTTTAAACTCACCAGCTATAATAATAGGCGCTTTAATAGGCGGTATGCTTCCATTCTACTTCTCAGGTCAGGCTATTAAAGCAGTTACTGAAGGCGCGCATTTAATGGTTGAGGAGGTTAGAAGACAGTTTAGAGAGATACCCGGTATTCTAGAAGGACGTGCGAAACCCGATTATGCTAAGGCGGTAGATATCGCAACTAAAACTTCACTTAAATTAATGATTGCACCAGGTCTTACAATTACATTAGCCCCAATAATAGTTGGATGGCTTCTTGGATGGGCTGCTGTAGGCGCGCTAGTAATCGGTGCTACAGTCGCAGCCGTGCCATTAGCAATTGTATTGATGTGGGGTGGTGCGTCACTAGATAATGCTAAGAAGTATATTGAAGCTGGGAATTTAGGTGGTAAGGGCACGCCGGTACATGCAGCAGCAGTTGTAGGAGATACATTTGGTGATCCATTGAAGGATACAGCTGGACCAAGCCTACATATACTAGTTAAGCTGTTAAATACATTATCATTAGTATTCATTCCATTGTATCTGGTAGCAGTATTCACCCTCTAAGATTTCAATTTAACTCTCTATCTTATCATTATAAGAATTACTTAACTCATATGCGAGGTGGTTCTTAGATACCTAATAACGCGCTAGTGATAAATGCTTCTATAAATGCAGCTATTAGCAGAAGTGGAGCAATAACTTTAATGATTAATTTAATAGCATATCGATAGGTAATTATGAAGTCTTGATTTGTAAGTCCAAGTCTAAATGCTTCCTGAGCTAGATACAATCCTAATGCAGATGAATATATGAATGTTGGTAATTCTATAACCCCATGAGGAGCCAGACCAAGTATTACATACGTTAATCCCTTTGACAGATATACTTCTCTGACTACGCTTCCGATGATTATTCCATTTATCAATATCGACATTACTGGGAATACACCCAGTAGTGGACCGAACGCGACATTTAAAGTTGCTGTTGTAACATTCTTAATGAAGATTAGTATGAATAGAGTTATCTTAAATAATAACCCATCATACCTTATATGAATTAAAGGACTTCTAAATAACGATTCTATAAATCTAGCTATACTACTATCTAGCATATATCCAATCAAGGTAAACACGATAAATACTATAGTTGATAGTATAGACCAGAAGATAAGCAGTCTACGGTTAATCATATTACTCCACTTATTGCTAATATCAACTTAGTTAATATAATCTACATAGCTGAAATTAACTTAAAAAATATACTATTAGTTTAGAGTGAAGAATCGCAAATTGAAGTCATAATTAGTAAATTCCTACTTTTATATGGGCGTCTGTAATAGTTTATATACTCTACGGCTGGATTCTAACTTTAGCATTCCTTCTACTCCTAGCATTAATAGGTAGGTTTTTTAAGAAGATTGATTCAATAACATTAATTATTGTAGGTCCATATATGGCTGTAAGTATATTTGTATTAGGTATTTTGGATTATTTGGATTTCCGTATAATAAGACGCTATTATATACTATTGATCTGTTTGGATATGATATTCCATTCTATTTCGAAGGTTTAGATTGGGCTGTTACTGGCCTCTTAAGATAGGTGTGAGTGTTGCATCAGCACTATTCTTCTTAACAACACATCAAGCTAGATTAATTGCTAGATTACTAAGGCTTAAAATGCCCTTCAAATTTGTCTATATGATTATAGCCACTCTACAATTCATACCTATATTCCTTAGTGGATTTAGAACTATCGAGTAAGCTCAAAAATCTAGAGTGTATGATGAGGTAACATATGGTCCGAGGAATCTAGGTTTGAGCGATGATGAGATTGAGGTACATGTTAAGAAGACTCTTGAAGTAGTTGGATTAAGTGGATATAAGGACCATCATCCATATGATTTAGCCATGAAAAGCTTAAGTTACTTACAATTGCATCAATATTATCTATAGATCCAGACATACTAATACTAGACGAGCCTACGACGGAGCAAGATCATAAAGGCCGTTTATTATAGTAAGTAGATTATGTATTGAACTTAAGAAAGTTGGAAAGACGATTATCGTCATCACTCATAATATGAGATTTGTCGCATATACTGCTGAGAGGACTTTTATTTAATGGATGATGGTAAGATTGTACTGGATGGATCTACTCGTGAGATATTCTATCAGTTGGATATTTTAAATAAGGTAATGATAAAAACACCACAAATAGTACTACTTAAAGAGGCACTTAAAGATTATGGATCCTCCGGAAAACCTACTATAATAGAGGAGTTTATAGATAAACTATCTAAGTTACTAAGGAAGCATACATAGTATATTCCTTGAGGGATAATATTATCAACTAGCTTATATCATATAACCGCTGGAGTATATTCTTGAAGGATGAAATATCATTCTCTAGGTGGGTTCTTAAATGTATTGTGAGACTGTTAGAGATGTCGTATTGTTAGGTAATGAAGCCGTAGCATACGGTGCTTTAGAATCTGGAGTTAGATTTGCATCAGCATATCCTGGAACTCCTTCAACCGAGATAATTGAGACATTAGCTAAACTTGTTAGAAAATATAATCTAGATGTACATGTAGAGTGGAGTGTTAATGAAAAGGTAGCATTTGAAGCGGCATATGGAGCTGCTATAGCTGGGGTTAATAGCATTGTTGCAATGAAGCATGTAGGACTTAATGTTGCATTAGATCCATTTACAACAAGTGCATACACCGGTGTCGAAGCATCATTAGTAGTTGTATCAGCAGATGATCCAAATATGTGGAGTAGTCAGAATGAGCAAGATAATAGGTGGTTTGGAATTAGAAGTTACATCCCAGTATTAGAACCAGGCTATCCAGCTGAGATTAAAGATATTACATTAGAGGCATTCAAATTTAGTAGATCATTTAAACATCCAGTACTCCTAAGGCTAACCACTAGATTAAGTCACTCCAGAGCTATATTTAAGGTATGTGATCCTCCATATAGGGAAATACCTAAGATGGCTTTCAAGAAGAATCCCGATAAGTATTCTGTAGTACCATCTAATGCTAGAAGACTTAGGAGGGATTTAATCGAGAGATGGAGTAAGATGGAGGATTTCATGAATAGATTTAGATTTAACTGGATTGAAGAATATGGATCTCCTAAACACCTCATAATATGTTCTGGATCCGCATATGGATATGTTAAGGATGCTGTGAACATACTTAAGGTAGGTAATATTAGAATATTGAAGTTAAGTGGTATAATACCATTACCTAAGAAACTATTACTAAGCTCCATAGATGGAGTTGAAGATGTCTTAATCGTGGAAGAGTTAGAGCCCATCGTTGAAACAATAGTTAAGAAGATATTATATGAGGAAGATGTAAGAGTTCCAGTATATGGTAAGGAGTTCATACCATTAGTTGGAGAATTAACTTTAGAGAATGTACTTAGGGGATTAGCTAAATACCTAAATTTAGAGTATCCATATGAGCCTATTGAAATTAAGAGAGATATCGAACTACCTCCTAGACCTCCTGTATTATGTCCCGGATGTCCATATAGAAGCTTATTTTATATGCTTAAAAGAGTTATATCTAAAGTAGGTGTTAAACCAGTTTATAATGGTGATATTGGATGCTATAGTCTCGCAATATATCCACCATTCAGGATGCAGGATACAATTGTAGAGATGGGCGGCAGTATTGGTCTTGCTAATGGATTTTCATATGCTTTAAAAGGAGAATTCTTGCCAATTGCTATAATAGGAGATTCAACATTCTACCATAGTGGAATCACACCGTTATTAAACTCAATTTACAATAATACTCCAGTACTCGTTATAATACTCGATAATAGAATTACTGCTATGACAGGGCATCAACCACATCCAGGTAGTGGTTTTAATGCGCTAGGAGGTAGAGCATATGAGGTAAAGATTGAGGATATAGTTAAGAGTTTAGGTGTTAAAATGGTTACAATTATAGACCCATATAATATCAAGGATTCTGAATCTAAACTTTACAATACTATTAAATATGTAGTGGATAATAATGAGACAGCAGTTATAATATCTAGAAGGACTTGTGCACTCTTAATTAATTCAACTGCTATTAGGAGGGGTATCGAACTACCATTATGTAGGATTGATCCGGATAAATGTAGAGCATGTGGAATATGCTATAAAGCGTTCGCATGCCCAGCAATAATACCTATGAATGATGATAAAGCACATATTGATGAAGCATTATGCGTTGGATGCGGAGTATGTATTCAGATATGCCCATATAATGCAATAGAATACGTTAGACCCTGGTCTAACGATTATAAAGCCTTGTGGGGTGAGATGTAATGAGTTTTCTAAATATATTGGTATCTGGAGTTGGAGGCCAAGGTATTTTAACATTTACAAGGGTATTATCTGAAGCCTGTATTAAGAGAGGCGTTAATGTTGTAACTGCTGAAACACATGGGATGAGCCAGAGAGGCGGTATAGTTCATGTACATATTAGGATTGGAGACATATATTCCCCATTAATACCTCGTGGATCTGCAGATACAATTGTATCATTTGAATTGATTGAAGCTATTAGATGTATTGAATATGCAAATAGAGAAACAATATTATTAATAAGTGATAGATTAATCAGACCTCCAATTCCTAATGTTAAAATTCCAAATAAGAGTGAATTAATTGAGTATCTTAAATCTCTTAAATTGAAGAGTTATATTGTCCCAGCGTACGAGATGGCTTTAAAAGCTGGAAGTTCACTATCGTTAAATATCGTAATGTTAGGCGTATTAATCGGCTCTAAAACATTAGATGGATATGTGAATGCTGAATCAGTAAGGAGTATATTAAGAGGTTTTAGAATGAGTGATATTAACTTGAGAGCGTTTAACTTAGGATATGAATGGGCGGTACGTAATGTTAATGTAAAAGGTTATTAATAAGGAAGTTATACACTATATTCAACTATCAGGTTGGTGTTGTAGTTGAGGATTAAGGATTTAAAACCTGGAATGCAGAATGTGGATGTTGAAGGCACTATTACTAAAATCGGTAGAACTAGATCCTTTATTTCCAGGAAGACTGGTCGAAGAGTATTTATTGCTGAAGCGGTACTAGAGGATGATAGCGGAAGTATAGTACTCGTATTATGGAACCAGCAGATTAGACAAGTTAATAAGGGAGATAGGGTAGCGATTAAGAGGGGTTATGTAAAGGAGTATAGAGGAGTTCTACAGTTAAATGTAGGTAGGGAGGGTAAGATTCTAAAGATCTAATAGTGAGTGTTTTTAGTTTCTAAACCCTCACTTCTATCTTCTTTATCATACTCCTATCTTTAAGGTATAATTCAAGCTTAAATACTACCTTCTCTAACAGAGTAAATTGCAGTAATTAACCAGAGTGTTCTATGGTGTGCTAATATGAATGGTTTACTAGCGAAACTTGAGGATATAATACGTAGAAATCTAGCTGAAAACTATAGGAGACTTGTAATTTTAGAAGATGGAGCATTTGAGAGATATATAGGTGAGATTATAAAGCTCTATGATAGGATTAGAGGTGAGAGATATAGTATCTTAATAACTGGTAAGGAGAATAGAGAGGATGCCAAATGGATTAGATACATTCTAGATCCACTAACAGATAAGATTAAAGATAATAAGATTCAATGGGGTTACGTACCTTTTAAAGAATGTGAGCGTATTATGGGTACTACATGGGATATCTTAATTGCAGATCTTAGAAAAGATTTAAGACCTAACGATATCGGCAGGATCGTCGAAGTCGCTAGAGGTGGTGGTTTAATTATATTCATAGCTCCTAATAGAGATGACTGGAAGAGAAGGATAGTACCATTCCATAAAGATATGGTTTCATCACCATATACATTAAATGATGTTAGACCAATATTCCTAAGGTATTTTGTTGAGAGTCTTGAGGAGAGCCCGGGAGTATATTTCATAGATTTAGATGGTAATATATACGGTTCAGAATATGAATCTACATCTATCTCTAGAAGATCGATTGAGATACCCAGTGATATTTCATTTGATAAAACCATCTATAGGATTGCATTAACTCAGGATCAAGTTGAAGCATTATATGCTATTGATAAAGCAAGTAGAAGTGGTGGTAGTGTTGTTATAACTGCTGATAGAGGTAGAGGTAAATCTGCCGTTTTAGGTCTTGCGATCGCAGGTATAATGCATAGGGATGTTAAATCTGAGAGGGATAGAATGAAGATTGACGTAACAGCACCAGAGCCTTTAAACGTTAAGGAGGTATTTAATTTCATCGCTAGAGTATTCCACATGCTTAAGGTAAAATTTACTGTTAAAAGAAGGGAGGGTAGGATAGTAGAGCTCCACAGCGTCTTAGGTCAGGTTAGATATGTAGAACCCTTTAATGTCTTGAAGGATAGAGCGGATTTAGTAGTTGTTGACGAGGCTGCAGGTACTCCAGTAAATATACTGCTTGGTATTGCAGATAGATTCGAGTCTGCAATATTCTCAAGTACCTTACATGGTTATGAAGGTGCTGGAAGAGGCTTTCAAATGAGATTCCTACCAGCATTAAGGAGAATGAAAGGGAGGAAGTTATTTGAGGTTCATATGGAGGAGCCTATAAGGTATAACCCCGGTGATCCTATAGAGAGATGGTTATTTAAAGCTTTATTCTTGGATTCGGATCCTGCTGAATTCGATGAGGATGAAGCATCTAAAATATCATTAAATAAGTTGAGATATGTTAAAGTCGATCTTGAAGAGTGGGTTTTTAAGAAGAGGGATAAGCTTAGAGAATATATCGGAATATACATATACGCGCATTATAGGAATAGACCTAACGATATAATGATATTATGTGATGCTCCACATCACTTCGCTAGAGCATTAATGTATGAAGATCACGTAGTAAATTCATTACATTTATGCTTTGAGGGTAGGATGACTGAGGAAGATGTTAAGAAAACTCTTGCTGGAGCCCCTCCATCAGGTCATTTAATACCTACTGTCATAATTAGGTATTATCCATCATTTGTAAGATTTTCAAAACTTAGAGGTATTAGAATTGTCAGGATTGCAACACATCCACAATTAATGAATTTAGGGATAGGGAGTAAAGCTTTAGAGTATGTTTATAAGGAGGCTAAAGATTTAGGACTAGATTGGATTGGAGCTAGTTTTGGAGCTACTGAGCAATTATTAAACTTTTGGATTAAAAACGATTTCTATCCAGTATACCTAAGTCCTGTTAAGAATCCGATATCTGGCGAGTTTAGTACAATAGTTATAAAGCCTATTAGTAAGGAGGCTAAGGAGATGATTAGGAGGATTAGAGTTGAATTTAAGAAGATGTTTGTTGAAGGTCTCGTAGATCCACACTTTGTCTTAGATTATAAGTTAGCTTATCAGTTATTATCTAGTGATCCATGGAGCATTAAATATAATCCTGTATTAACTGATAATCAACATGCGAGACTGAAGGAATTCATCTTCGGTGGATTACATTATGGAGCTGCGTATGATGCAATTAGAGAGCTTGTTAAAGCACACTTTATTAGAAGTCCTGATAATAGAGTGCCAATACCTAAGAAGTACGAGTATATAATACTCACTAAAGTACTTCAGGCTAGAAGCTGGGAGAAAATATGTAACGAATTTAATATCGAGAGAGACGATCTAATTAATAAGTTTAAAGAGTATATTGGGAAGATGCGACTCGAGTATCTCTAACTTCTAAATTATTTCTTCTAAACTTATATAGCATATTTTCTATTTCAGCAATATCCTCACTTCTATACTCAGGTCCTCTATCTTCTGTTGAGCGTTTAAATAATTTCGGAAAAATTGATTTTAAAGCACTTACTACAATATCAGTCATTGTTTCAAGCCTACCCTTAAGGATTTGCTTGATAAGATATTGCGGTCTCAGATAGAAGTTTCTATAAGCCCAACTAAGCATCTTACCCAACTGTTTAATCGTGAATTTAAATCCTCTCATTACAGGTTGTACAGTGGTATATAAATCCCAATCCCATATTTCAATCAGTCTAAATATTCTAGCTAAATTGAATAATGGCGTTCCTGGATATGGTGTTGCAACTGTGAATTGAGCGTAATCTAGATTCAGCTTAGATGCAAATTCAACAGTCTTTCTCATATCATCTATAGTCTGCCATGGAAATCCAAGGATAAAACTACCTGTAACTTCAATACCTATCTCCTTAGTAAGTTTAATAGCTCTAATAGCTTGTTCAACTGTTATACCCTTTCTAATTAATTTTAAATCTCTATTATTATAAGATTCAATGCCATAATATATTAT
>CAZHBK010000004.1:0-5636 GCA_964530465.1 uncultured Nitrososphaeria archaeon
GAATGAGCATTGGTAATTCCGGAAAACATATAATTCGTAATATAGAATTGGAATAATCCAAGATGTCTAGTTCTAGTTATTAAATCAGTTAATTCAGTCTTACCTAAATATAGCTGCGCTTCTTCGGCAAATAGAAATACAGGTTTACCACCAGCTTCAAGAATGTCACATAACTTAGATATGATAATTTGAATTGTAATTAATGTTGTAATATAATCAACGCCTTTAAGATTAACTATTAATGCACCACCCTCACGTAAATGTTCATACATTAAAGCCTTTATATCAATTGCCTCATTTGGATTATCAGTTATAATCCCACTAGTCTCTAATGTTGAGAGTCTTGTTAATATCGCGTCTCTTACATTTTCTGAAATACCTATTGTTGCCTTAAGCCTATATAGTACATCGATCATACTGCTTAATGTAATAGGGGTATTCCTCTCCTCAAATTTAATCCATAAATCTCTAAAGACTCTAGTTGAATGGTATGGTAATCCTAATATTTTATTTAATATTTTAAGCATTACATTCAATCCAATATACTCCATAGTAAACTTTAAAATACCCTCCCTACCAGCTTGAAGAACTATAATCTTATGCATTAAATCACTATCACTACCATCAGTGTAATATTTCAATGCAGAATATTCATCATTTAAATCTATTACGATAGAGGTCGCTCCATGCTTTATCAAACTAGCTAATATAACCTTAGCTAAATGTGATTTCCCAGATCCTTTTTCACCAGTAATGATATTGATCCCCTGTAAATCTCTAGCATCTATAGACGCAGTACTACCATCTAAAAACTTACCTATCTCGATTGGAAGTTTACTATATTTATATCCTATCAATTCAGTAAGCTCATTATAACTTAATTTCTTAATAGATACGTCTCTCTTAGGAATCCAACCAGTCCAGAAGCTAACATTACCATCTCTAATTTCCATTCTAATCTTAGTCTTAGCGATCTTCAGATTTGATGCATCTTCAATAAGTCTTTTAATACTCGATTCAGTATACTCTGATACTTCAAACTCCCTCTCAGCGATCTCTCTTCTAATAAGCTCGTCTAAGATACCACTTGATGAAATTAACTCATGTCCGATAACTAATGTTATAAGCCCTCTTCTAGCATTATTATCCCAGATTAATAAGCTATCTCCATTTTCCAGATTCTCATCATAATGATATAGAATATACAGTTCATCTCCAATCTTATTATATAACTTCATGATTAAAACACCCTAATATCTAGGGAGGATATACTCCCTACTACCACCACCATATATACTCCCAGCGTATTTGGTAATATATGCCTTAGTAGCTATAACATCAAGCTTTCTAAATACAGAATGTTTATGAGCTAGCAATAATATGTTTGGATATCCTCTTACAAATGATGCATTGTGATAGAATGCATTTAAACAATACTCATAATTATGATAGACTCCGGGATATACATCGACTCTAAGTGAGTCTCCCTCAGCTGAGAATCTAGCTACGTACACTCTGCCGAATACTTTATTCCTCACACTCCTACTAATACCATTATATACATCGATATATCCGACTATAAAACTAGGTAGTAATGAGGTTATCGGTCTTCCATCAGTATATCTTAATGTTGAGGATTTAGATATTCCAATTAGTATACTCTCTGAGGAATCAGCATATCTACATATCGAATTCATTAATTTTACTGGTGTGTCTACAGTACCACCCATAAGTGATCCGTCAAATAGAATTATAGATCTCCTATATACTGCTACCGAGTATAATTGAAGGAATCTTTCAAAGTAATTTCTAACTCTATCTAGAATTTTATTGAATGACGGTAGTTGATTTATAGAGATAGATTCTAAACCTAACTTCAATCTTAATGTATTAATTATATCTAATGCATTATCATACGTAATATGAATTACATATGGTCCCAATCTTATAATTTTATTAGATTTACCAATTGATACTATAGAGCCTCTCAATACAGCTATATATCCTAGGTCTGTATCACCTAATTTAAATGATGATGTATCTATACCTACTATATTTTCGGGTTTAAAATCAACAATACTAAAGCCTTTAACGACTACCTCGGGTATACTATCTATGTTCAAGTATTCGTTACTTAAATCTCTCTCATCTTCAAAGTAATAATCGAATAGATTAATCTGTCTCTCTTTAAAATTATTAACCTTAGAGTCCAGCTTGATATCTTCCATTAAAGAGTGGATATCCTCTAATTTCAATAAGTGGGGCATTAGCTATCTAAGAATACAATATTCATTAACTTTAAAAATAATATTTAATCCTAGAATCGAGTTTAAAATTCTATCAAATATTATACGGTATTTTCAAGCTCTAAGTTTAAATCCATTCCATAATGGATCTTTCTTATTTATGATTACTTGTGATATCTGAGTAATATATGCATTTCCAGTTATCTCAGGTATTATAGCATTGTAACTGCCTACTCTAATAGTACCTAATATTTTAATCTTAAAGACCGTATTTAATATACCCTCATGCCTATAGATATCTCCTACCTTAAGTATACCTTTAGAATATAGCATTGCTACGCGTGCGGCACTCCCAGTACCACATGGTGATCTATCGTATAATCCATCACCCCATATAACTATATTCTTACCATCAGCATCACTCCTCTCAGGTTCGTCTACAATCATAGCTAGCTTAATCCTACTTTCAACTTCCTTATTTGGATGGCTTACTTTAATCTGTTCGTTAGCAATCTTAATTAGTTTAACACCTAGTCTAATCAGTTCTTTAATACACCTTCTCCTAACTCTAATATTAAACTCTCTAGCATCTACAACTATATAGAAGTTCCCCCCATACGAGATATCTGCTTTAAATTTCTTATCACCAAGCATTAATTCAAACTCTCCAATATAGAAGCTTGGGACATCTACTATACTAACCTCTTCAACAGATCCATTACGAATCTTAACCTTTGCCTCCACAATACCCGCCGGAGTCTCAAACCTTATAGATGTATATGGCTCTCTAGCCTCAACATAACCTAATTCAACCAATGCTGTTGCAACTCCAATCGTAGCATGACCGCACATATCGAGATACCCGCTTGTATCCATGAAGATAATACTATAATCTGCCTTAATAGATGGTAGGACTAAAGCTCCAAACTGATCATTATGACCTCTTGGTTCATATAAAACAGCGGTTCTAATCCAGTCATATCTATCTATAAAATACTTCCTCATACCATTAACATCACTAAGCGGTATATTAATACCGTTAAGTATTATTCTCGTCGGTTCTCCAGCAGTATGTGTATCTACGACATGGAGTATATGATTAAACTGCATAATAAAACCACTAAAAGTAAATTATATGATATACTTAGTAATAATGATTTAATTAACCTATTACTCTCTCTCCTTAACATATAGTATGAATAAGACTGTAGTTATTAATCCTAGTACTGCAGCTATCCAGAATGGAATTACATAACCCGTTAGCATATAACCTAATAATTTTAACTTCATTGAGGCACATATATTTACAAGATAGCCTCCAACTATAGCGCCTAATACAGCACCACTATTAAAGAAGAATTGCTGAAATCCGAACACACTACCTCTAATCCCATCAGGTGTTAGATCTGCTTGTAATGCACGCATTATAGGTGAGGCTAATCCAAATACCATACTCATTAAGGCGCCTAATATAAGTATTATAATTAGATTTCTAACAAGAGGGATTATGAATAATGCAGATCTACCCACTACATATCCGAATACTACGAAAGGCTTCCTCTTCTTAACTCTATCACTTAAATACCCTGCTATTAGACTTGCTGGTAGTGCAACTATAGACATTATAATGTAGAATAATCCAATATATGCTGGGTCTTTAACGACATATTCAATTATATATACGATGGCTATCGTACTAGCAATACCCATTGCGATTCCATTAATTAATCCATTTAAATATATCACTTTAAGACTTCTAGCTATATAATCGGGTAGTGATTTCATTATAGAGATAATCTCCTTAAATTGCAATATAATGCTAGATGTATATCTATTTGCTGTTCCAGCTTTAAACTCCGGTATTAAAGTTAATGTTGCTAGTGATGCTAGACTTGAGATAATTAAAAATAGTACTGGGGATTTTAAAGCCATTATGACATCGCTACATTTAAATATTGAAGTGTAGAGCTTATAGACTAATACTCCAATACCAGGTCCTACAATCTCGGCAATTAACATGCTAGATGTATATAATGAGATTATCTTACCTCGAGACCACCTAGGGCTTATGTCTGCTAGATATGCTTCTGCAACAGGCCATACTAGTGCAGATGCAACTCCCTGCAAACCTCTAAATAGAATAAATAGTAGAATATCATTAGATAGTAAATATCCAAATGATACTATAGCGTATAGTCCCATACCTATTAGTATTGTCTTCTTCTTACCGAATACATCGCTTAGGAAGCCTACCAATCCAGCCATCGGCGCTCTAGTTATCATGAATGCAGCTGTGAATAAACCAAATTCGAAAGCCCCTCTATGAGCCTCTATAACCCCCTTAGTTAGTTCGGGTAGTTCTTTAAGCAATCCCTTTAAAGCTAATATTAGATATGGGAAGACTGGTGATAATGCAGAATACCCTAGGTTTATTATCGTAGATGCCGAGATTAATATTATTGCTGCTTTGAGAAAGCCTCTATTACTCATAGGGCAACTTAGAAACTAGTAGTCTCAATATTATTTAAATTATTTTCTCAAAATCATCCGATATATGGCGTTATATTTCTCTTGAACAATTGGCATATCCCGGAATACTCACATGATCCAATTTCACATAGTGCTTTATCACCATATTTAGGCTCGTAATACTTACATACATCCCATGGGAAGACTATCTTACCGCCGTAGAAGCATACCCTCATATATCTAGCCATCAAATACTCCTCGTAATTCTTAGGAATCCACTTCCAACTGTACACGCGTGCCTCCCTATTACCCAATCTAACTGAGATAAATTTATCCCTCTCTATAACCTTCAATGCATTTATAGGGACTTTTCTAGACGCATAATCCCAATACCTACAGCTCCTACAACACTTCATACACTAAACTATTATGGAACTTATCAGATACTATTAAATTTTAATTATATCTCAAGTTTTAAATAATTGAATACTACGGACGGGTTCAAAATACATGTATAGCCATAGCTCTGTATATTTCTCGATTTAAGTCTCCCATCTAAATCCCATCCTCTAATCCTGAAATATTCATTTAATGTTCTATTAAGTGGTTCTGAAAATCTACTACTATCAACTGTTATTGGTATACTTTAATATGGTCCCATAGAGAAGATGATTACTTTCTAGATCGAATACTTCAATAGTTAGATTCATATGATCGTAGAATAGCTTTGATGATAATCCAACACTACCTAAGAGAGTCCTATATAGGACTCTCTTCTAATCTTATTATAACTCCTCAATGGACCGATATATAGAATCTAATATAATTGATAATACATTACATATAGCTCTAGAGATAATTAAATATATTATCATAATGGAGCGGTGTATCACATTATGAAGACGATTGGTATAATTGGTG
>CAZHBK010000004.1:5736-24102 GCA_964530465.1 uncultured Nitrososphaeria archaeon
TATTATCATAATGGAGCGGTGTATCACATTATGAAGACGATTGGTATAATTGGTGGTATGGCTCCAGAATCAACAATCTTATACTACAAGTATATAACTGAGGAATCTAGGAGAAGATTAGGTGATCACGTCTACCCTAGGATTATAATATATAGTGTTGATTTTAGTAAATTCATAGAGTGGATGAATTCAAATAATTGGGATAGTATAGCTAATGAATTAATTAATATAACGTTTAGGCTTAGAAATGCCGGCGCTGATTTCGCAATTATAGCTACTAATACAATGCATATCGTATTCGATAGAGTTTTGAGATCTTCACCCATACCATTAATTAGTATTATAGATGCAGTAGCTGAGGAGATTAATAGGTATAATATTTCTAAGGTTGGACTACTAGGTACTAAGTTAACTATGGAGAGTGGTATATATGCTGATGGTTTAGCTAAATATAGGGTCGAAGTTTTAATCCCTGGTAAAGAGGATAGAGAGTATATTGATAACATAATCTTTAATGAATTAACTAAGGGTATTATCTCATTTAAATCTAAAGCTAAATTCATAGATATAGTTAATAAGATGATTAAAGAGGGAATTGAAGGTTTAATCTTAGGGTGTACTGAGATACCCCTCTTAATAAATCAAGGTGATGTAAGTATTAAGATATTTGATTCAACGAGAATTCATGCTTTAAAAGCACTTGAATACGCTCTTAAATAAACTACTTCCAAGACATAGGTAATTATATATGTAGGTTAATGCTCTAGAAAGCTTTTCCATATGTAACATTATACTAGTTAATATAATATTACTCAACCTCTATATACGGTGGCTTCTTCTCTAAATATATAGGTGATATTATTGACTGAGGAGCTTTTTGAGAAGGTCCCAGCCCCTCCAGAAGATTATATTAGAGTTCCAGCTGATAAATTGAAGGAGTTCGTTAAGAAGGTCTTCATGGCTTATGACGTACCCGAGGAAGATGCTGAGGTTACGGCAGATGTACTTGTTGCAGCTGATTTAAGAGGTATTGAAAGTCATGGTGTTCAAAGACTTAAGAGGTATATTGATGGATTGAAGAATGGAGTTGTTAAACCAAGACCTAATATTAAGATCGTTAGAGAGGGACCTACATATGCATTGATAGACGGTGATTTTGGACTCGGCCAGCCTATTAGCTGGAAGGCTGTTAAGATAGCTATTGAGAAAGCTAAGAAGAATTATATTGGTATGGTTGGAGTATATCATAGTAATCACCATGGTATTGAAGGATATTGGGTTATGAAGATGGTTGAAGAAGACTTAATCGGATTAGCAACGACTAATACACGTCCATTAGCAGCACCTACAGGTGGATTAGCTAGAGTTATAGGTACTAATCCAATTGCATTTGGAGCACCCACTAAGACTCCACCACCATTAATAGTTGATATGGCATCTACAATAGTACCATCAGGCAAGATTGAAGTCTACCGTAGGAAGGCTAAGCCTATTCCAGAGGGATGGGTTGTCGGACCTGATGGTAAGTATATTACAGATCCTGAGAAAGCAATGCCTGCTAAGGGTGGGATATTACTTCCATTAGGTGGATTATATGAGTTAATGGGTGGTCATAAGGGATACTGTCTCAATCTAATACTCGAGGTTCTGTCAGGTGTATTAACAGGTTCTGCATTATCATATGATGTAGGTCCTACACAGGGTCCGAAACCATCTAATGTAGGGCATTTCTTCCTCGCTATAAATGTAGAAGCCTTCATGCCATTAGATAAGTTTAAAGAGAGAATGGATGAATTAATAAAGCGCTTAAAGAGTACACCACTTCATCCAGAATTCAAGAGAATATGGATTCCAGGAGAGAAATCATATTTGACAACTCAGACAAGACTTAAGATAGGAGTACCAGTATATAAGAAGGTCTATGAGGAGATTAAGAAGATTGGAGAGGAGGTAGGTGTTAAATTCCCAGAGTAGGAGCAATTATATACCTCTTATCCTTATTATTTCTATCATATGCATACGTGAAAATTATAATATGTTAGATTAAGAAAGTGCCTCTTGAAAATACTCAACTGCTCGCTTTCTGTAAGTCATGCTAGAACCCCCATTCTTAAAATAATGAAGTTCGGAGAGTAATTACTATATATACATATATAATATGCAATTCTATAGTTAATCAATGTTTAAGTAGTTTCTGAATAATTGATACAATGTTGCTTGAGGTGGTTAAATGAGTACTACCTTTAGACTACCTAAATTCATCCATATATTCTACGCTACTGGAATGAAGTGGCCTAATCACATGGGCTTCTTCAAAGGTGAGTGTGGTATATGGGCTAAGGATTTAGAGCTACCTAAGGGTGGAGATACTATCTTATATCCTGGATGCTATGAGATGGAATTCGTCTACATGCCTACACATCTTAAGAATGCATATGAGCTCTGGAGTGAAGATAAACCTATTGATGAATTCCTAAATGAATTTAAAGCGAGGCTAGCTGTAGAATATCCTAAAGTTGAGGAATCAAGAGTTAAGATGTTCGGCGAGCCACTTAAAGCAACAGTATACATTCTTAAGAAGCTTGGATATGAGTTCGGGTTCCTATATGAAGATGATGTATTAACGGGGGCGCATTTCAGTCTTCTAGGATTAGATAAACCACTTGAGAAACAAGCTAGAGATGCATGTGAGATATTTAAGAGGTATAATATAAAGAAATTAATTACGACAAATCCAGCTAGTACGTATGCTGCTTTAAATATATTCCCTAAGTATATGGATGGATATAATATTGACGTAGTACACTATCTAGATCTCTATGAGAAGAGACTTGATAAATTACCTAAAGCTAGTGTTAAAGAACCAGTAGTTATACATGATTGTCATTTCTGGGGTAGGACTTTAAGAGAGTTAAAGATTGATGAGAAGCTTAGAATAGTCCTAGAACATATTGGTGCTGAACCTGTAGAGCCTAAATATACTAGAAATCATGTACATTGCTGTGGTGCTCCTGCATCATTAGCCGATCCACAGACATCATCATTAATGGCATTATATAGATTAAATGAATTAATTGAAGCCGCTAGAGCATCGAACTCAAAAGTAATTATAACTGCATGTCCCTCATGTTTCAATGCTCTATATGCAGCGCTTAAGAAGTATGGTCCTAAAGATATTGAGATGATGGATATCTCACTTTATATCGTTAAGAGAGTGTTTGGAGGTGTTTAACATATGGGTAGTAAGAAACCTTTTATGGATTTACTTAAGGAATTAGGTGTTGAGAGGAGTGTTTGGAAAACACCTACGACATATGAAGAATTTATAGAACTTCTTCATACTGCTGAAGCCGATGAAGCTTCAAGGAGAATGATATTAAGTACTGCAGAACAGTATTGGAGGAATTATCAGAATGTCCATGTTAAATATGGAGATTACATGAGTAAACTCGCTGAGGAAGTTAGGAAGATTAAAGAGTATAGTATTGATCATATAGAGGAGCTCATTAAAATCACTAGGGAGAATATTGAGAAGAATGGAGGCTTCTTCCACTATGCTGAGAAAGCTGAGGATGCATGTAAGATAATTGGAGAGTTAGTTGGTAGTGGTAAGTTAATCGTTAAGAGTAAGAGTATTACTAGTGAGGAGATACATCTTAGGGAGTATCTTGAGGAGTTGGGTAATGAAGTATATGAGACTGATGTTGGCGAGTTTTTAGTCCAGGCATTAGGTCCTAGACCGATGCATTTAACATCACCAGCACTACATATACCTAAGGAGAGAGTTGCTAAATTCCTCGAGAAACTCACTGGAAAGAGCGTCGACCCGAATAATATCGAAGCTATGGTTGGTTTAATTAGAGAGTTCTTAAGGGATAAGTATATTAGAGCTGATGTTGGAATTAGTGGTGCTAATGTTATAGCTGCAGATCCAGGTTATGTATTCATTATTGAGAATGAGAATAATGCTAGATTATCAACTGGATTACCATACAAGCATATAGTTATAGCTGGTATTGAGAAGATTGTTCCTACGTATCTAGATGCAGTAAAGGTAGTAGATGTAATTACTAAGTATGCTGGATATAGAGCATTATCATATATTGATGTTATTGGAGGACCTAGTAAGACTGGTGATATTGAGAAGAAGGTTACACTTGGAGCTCAAGGACCTAAGGAATTCCACCTCGTACTATTAGATAATGGAAGACTTAAGGCAGCTAAGGATCCAGTATTTAAAGAAGCATTATACTGTCTTAGATGTGGTGCATGCATGTACGTATGTCCAGTATTTAGACTACTAGCTGGATACTGGGGCGGAGATACATACATGGGTGGTATAGGTATAATATGGGAGGCTATAACTAGAGGTCTGGAATCAGCATATAATCAGGCATTACTCTGTCTTGGAGATATGGGATGTACGGAGATATGCCCGATGAAGATTGATCAAGCTAAATTGATTAAAGAGATAATTAGAAGAGTGAACAATAAATACCTACCAAATCTCTAACTCCTTTTTCTCAACTTCAATAATCTTACTTAAATTCGTCTCTACTCTAAGTAATTTAGCAATTAGATATATTATTATCGTTGCTATCAAACCATATAACACACCACTATATATAGCTCTTAATCCATAACATAAACTTGTTAGTGATGCGAAGATTAGACCCCAGACTGCATTTATAGAGCCATGTAGGCTAGCCGATGGTACTATACTACTTGAATATCTTCTAATTAATGCATGCGGTATTGCTAGGAATATAACCCATATTACAAACCCTATAGCACTATATACAGACTTACCTACATCGAAGTAACCTAATATTAATATGGCTGGTACATGCCATAAACCCCAAACCAACCCAGTTAATATAGTTGCAGTTTGAAAACCGTATTTAAACTCTAGAAAGTCTTGAAGTAATCCTCTCCATCCAATCTCCTCACCTAATGCGAAGAATGTGTTAATAGTTATCGACGATATGTATGCGAATATTAAGATTAAGGGATATCCATAACCATATATAACATCTAATCTTACAATGTTAGCTAGAGCAGATACCTCTATAACTATAGCTAATGATATGAATGTAGCTATTGGCGCAAGTAGATAGAATATAAATGCTCTCCTCCCACCCTTAAATCTAATCCAATAACTTAAGAACCTCCTAACTGGATATCTATACATTAAGAATGTAACTAGAGCTGAGAATGCTACAGAGTACATTCTAGTAAATCCCCATACAATAGCAATTACCGCCTCACGCGTAGGTATAAATTGTGCATGTGATGATGTAAATCCTCTACCAAGTATTCTATATGTAGCTACATCTATTAATATAGCTATTACAAACGATATAACTATAAATGTAAGAATAATCTTGAATGACTCTGAATCATTCATTATTATAATCACTTGATATATATGACTTTAAATGCAAGAGATATAAATATCAACCCTAGAAGTATTAATATCGCACTTGAGATATACCTCAGAATATACTGAATATTTAGAAGTAGTGATACTCCAACCAAAATGAATATCACACCGATGCAGCCTAATATCAATGCTCCAGCCCAACTCCTAATACTCACCAACTTTTCCTCAGGTCTCACTCTAATATTATAGTATCTTATTAATGCCATAACGATAAATCCAAATCCCATCCCTAAAGCTCCACCAACATCAGGTCTGCCGAATAGAAGTCCTAATCCAGCACCTATAAACATTAATGCAACAAATATAAGTCCTTCAATATGTCTGTCATTACTATTATTCATGTATATACACCCTAGAGCATATATTGGTCTAAAGAATAGAATACTATATAGTTTAAAATACAAGATAGATATTTCAATATTTAAATCACATTAATAAATGTTAAATCATTCTCTTAGCTAAGATTATATATGATTATGACATTCGTATATCTCATTCAGCATGGTAAGAGCCTACCTAAGGAGGTTGATCCAGAGCGTAAATTGAGTGATGAGGGTATTGCAGAGACTGCCAGAATTGCTAAATTCTTGAAGAGTGCTGGGGTTAAAATCGATAGGATTATCCATAGTGATAAGCTGAGGGCTAAGATGACTGCTGAGATCATAGCTAAAGAGTTAGGTATTAGTAACATCTCTGAAGAGCCTGGACTAGCACCATTAGATGATCCAACACCATGGGCTAATAAGTTGAATGAAGTTGAAGATAATGTCATGATAGTAGGACATCTACCTCATTTATCAAAACTTACATCAATGTTATTGAACATACCTACCGAAGTAGTTTCATTCCGGTATTCTGGAGTATTATGTTTAGAGAAGCTGGAGTCCGGTGTATGGAGGATTAAATGGTATGTAACACCAGATATAATTAAGTAGTATTCCTAAAGTATAAATTCCATTGTTTCGTCCTCTTAAGTATTTCATCAATACCCTTATTTCTAAACAATTCAATCACTTCTTTAACATCTCTTCTCCTTGGTAATCTATCTGCGAAAGCAGCTTCGATAATTACTAGCGCCGCTAATGTCGCTGCTTCTCTAACATATGCGAGATCAACTTTATCTAATGTATCTGCATACGTATGTGTATATCCTCTATCCAGTCTTCTCTCCCTACACGATAAACTCAATACTGGAACCCCTCTAGTTAAGAACGGAAAGTGATCTGATGCAATATTAATTTCATTATATACTTCAATATTGTAGCAGTATCTAGATAATATCTCCTCTACAAACTCTTTTAAATCATCGAATCCATTAGCTGTAAATGTCTTCCTACAGTGAGCTCCAATACCATCTAGGTTGATCATTAGTCTCGTTCTACTAACTTCATCACTATGAGTAGATACATATATCGTTGATCCCGTTAATCCCATCTCTTCAAGTGTGAAGCATATAAATTTAATCGTTCTTTCAAATACTCCTTTAAAAGGTGCTAGTAACTTAGCTAACTCTAATACTGTAGCTGCTCCACATGCATTATCTATAGCTCCTGGACATATATCATGACTATCTAAATGTGCACCCACAATTATTAGCTCGTCTTTAGACTTACCTGGTATTTCACCATATACATGCCATGATGTCCTCACACCATATTCATTCTTAACATACATCCTAACTTTAACAGAGCCTCTCTCAAGTAGTCTAATGATCTCTAATCCATCCTCATATGATACCGCTACTGCTGGTATTTCCCCTATTGAATTAGTTCTCAATGAGCCTGTCTGAGGAAGATAGCCAGGCTGACTATTCATAAATATAAATCCCTTAGCACCATACTCAACAGCTAACCCATACTTCTCCCTTCTATGAGTAGGTCTTTTAATAGGAGATCTACTAGTTACAAGTACTATCCTATCTTTAATCAATTCTCTAACTTCATTAAATTCATCTGGTGTTCCGTCACCCACGAATACTACCTCACTTACTAGTCCATCATCGTCCGTTGATGGTGATTGAACAAGAGATATCGCAGTTTTAAGCTCTCTGTAGACTGGTTCAATAATCTCTAATTTAGCAGTACCTCTACTCCAACCCATATATTCAAATGGCTCTCTTCGTACATTCATTAATCCAATATGTTTAAAGACCTCCTCAACATATCTAGTTGCTTCCTCCTCACCCCTAGTACCTCCAAACCTAGGTCCAAATCCACATATCTTAACGATATAATCCCATAGCTCACTATCAGTCCATAACCCACTTACAACAGTCTTTAATACTTCACTCTTATCCATTAAATACCACCTATAGATATAACTTCATTATATAAATCAATACCTCTTACAAGTTTAATATCATCCTGACTAGTTAAATACTCGATAATATCCCTATACATTCTACCACCCTTCATCTTAAGTGAACAATTATGCCATAGCAATGTAGCTATCTTAATAGAATTCTTTCTAAGCCATGAAACCCAGTTAATTATAAACTTCATTAAATTACTTTCATTCAAACCCATGTATGTGAATAGATATGAATCCATAATTGTAATTGGAAACTCAATTAAACTATTGATCTTATAGAATCCAGTATTCCTAATATCTAATCTATTTCTCGAGTATACTACTGAGGAATCATATTTAAATCCTAGTTTAGATAGATATCCTATTTTATCTATCGAGATATCTAACATATGTACTCTACAGCCAATTACATTTAGTCCTGCAACCCATTCTAGAATTTTCTTCTCAACATATACTGCATCTAAATTGTATGCTTGATTAATATGTAGTCCAATCTCCCATCCATTTCTCACAAGCTCTCTAATAACCTCTCTATATTGATCTACAGCTGTAGAATCATCATAGTAGGCTCTGAAAAAGAATGTAGATCTAACATCTAATCCAATTTCAATATCCATAATCTCCGGGATATTATAATAGGGATTATAACCCTCCCTCAATACCTTCTCAATTATCGATTCATCAAATCTATTTCTTCTATCTAGAATATGCTTTAAGCCGGGACCATGAATAGGGTAGTCTACATCATGACTTAAGAAGATTCTAATCACATTAATATTAATGCCATAATACATTAGTAAGCTTTAAAGACAATATTGAAACCCGAAAGACATGGAGTGAACGGTTCTAAAGTAGCTATACTCCTATATGAATCTACATACTCCCATCCAGCCTGTTTAGCAATCCTAATTAACTCATGTAATGAATATACTCTAATCCTAAAACTAATTTCATCGATATATTTCAAATCTTTATTCTCAAGCTTCTTATAAAATACCCATCTATTAGATGTAGTGGACGTTATTGGATCAAATTCCGGATATTCAATTACTATAATATCATCCATCTCTCTGGAGACATGTGGTCCTATACATTTAAGTGAATGCAATAATGCAAGTAGGTCTCTATTTGCAGTTCTCAATATGAATAAATAACCACCTTTCTTACATATATATCTACACTTCCTCAAAATATCAAGATCGACTTCTTCATCTAAATAATATCCTAATACTGAAGTCCAATACATTAATATTGCATCAAAGAAGTCCTCATCAAATACTTTATCTAAATCCCTAGCGTCGCATACCCTAAATTTAACTCTATCAGATACTCCATAACTCCTAGCTTTATTAATTGCATCATCGATGAGATTAGGAGATATATCAACGCCATATACATTACGATAGCCATATCTAGCTAGATTAACTGCAATCCTACCATTCCCACAACCAACTTCTAGAACTCTTGAATCCTCGTCAATATCATATTTCTTAAGCAAATTAGCAATATACTTAACTACATCCTCAGCCTCCCTCCATAAGTGGTTTAAAACCTTAAGGAATAAATCAACCTTATCAATAAATAACTCCTTAATCCAATTAGGCTCAGAACGCATGGTTAAATAGGATTAAAACACAACCTAGTATTTATCTATTTCATATCTATATGTGCGTTATATATGTATCTAATTGAAAATCAAAATCAATTCAATCCGCTATACAATTATCAATATGGGAAGTTGAATTTAGCACCATAATATTTTTTCAAGCAGTAGAGAAATAACTTAAACATGTAAAAATAACTGTAACCTCCATGCAGTATGAAAATATAAGTATGTCATCAATAAAAGATTCATATTCTATAGTTCGAGGCATATTAATCCAGCGTTAATTCTGAGCGATAAATTAGTATTTAGCGATAATTTAGAAGTTTCTTGATGAACCCGCAACAATAGTTCAACATACTTTTTATACACCTCATTATCTAAATAATATGTGGTATAGAGTACTGTGTACGGTGATGGATATGCGCGCTGAGACAGAGGCAAAGATTTTAAAGGCACTTGCAGAGATTGGCGGTCCAACAACCGCTAAGGAGGTTGCTGAGAGAGCCGGATTAAGCGTCTACACAGTTAGGAAGAGAATGAGAGATTTAATCAACGCTGGATTAGTAACAAAGAGTGGTAGGAAGTATGTAATAACGGAGGAAGGAAAGAAGAAAGTTGAATCTGGAGGTTAAAGTAAATATTGATCCTAACACTCTCAATATTAATTTTTTATTTATCAATTATAAATCGACAATATAAGCTATTAGTATTCAGTTTATTAAATCCGAGATATTCACCTCTTAAATAAATT
The DNA here is from genome assembly GCA_964530465.1 of uncultured Nitrososphaeria archaeon. Taxonomy (GTDB): domain Archaea; phylum Thermoproteota; class Nitrososphaeria; order Geothermarchaeales; family JDFR-13; genus CAZHBK01. Next base: position 15,847 of record CAZHBK010000004.1, read on the forward strand.
TAGATACATCAAGTATATCAATAGGATATATTTAAGACATAAGAGCTATAGTTTAACTAATAAAAGTATTGTCTTAAGGGGGGAGGGGGGTAAAAATAATCTAAAAAAGTTTATAAGTAAAACATTGTTATTCTAGACTGTAAACCCTAGTGGGGGGGTCATATCCCCGCTGATATTATGGGTAGAGATGAAGGCGGTAAAAGGTATTCATATAATAATGGATTTATATGGGGTGGATGCGGAAAAGCTAGACGATGCTATATTCCTCAATCATTTAATCTCTAAAGCTATCAGAGAGTCTGGGCTTAAATCCTTCGGAACATTATATCATAAGTTTAATCCTGTTGGTTTTACTGCTGTATCACTTCTTGAGGCTAGTCATCTCTCTATTCATACCTGGCCTGAGTATGGACATGCAGCTATAGATATATTTGCATGTGATAAATGGGATAAAGCTCTCAAAGCTGCTGAAATTATAATTAATGAGCTGAAGCCTAAGAGATATAGGAAGGTTATTAAGAAGAGAGGATATATATACAATCCAGAGCATGTAGCGATTATTAAAAAATGAAGATTAATGATAAGTATATTCTCGAGGAATTCGTTAAGACCTCCGATAGAAAGTTCATATATGCGGCATACCCAATATATAAGAAGCTGTATTATGGAAATAGCGAGTTTCAAGAAATTGTAATTGCTGAAACACCATTCGGTAAGACCCTCTTCCTAGATGACGCCTTACAACTTACTGAATATGATGAAGAGATATATCATAAGGCATTAGTACTTCCTGGTATTAAGAAATCCTATAGAGATATCTTAATATTGGGTGGTGGCGATGGTGGTGCTGCTAGAGAGGTTAAGAAGTTTAATCCTAATGCTAGAGTTAAGATTGTAGATATAGATAGAATGGTTACAGAGGTTATTAAAAAGTATATGCCTGAAGTCCCACAGGGAGTATTTGAGATGGATGGTGTTGAGTTAATTAATGATGATGCTTTCCATTATGTTGAAGTTGATAATAGTAAGTATGACTATATAATAAGCGATCTAACTGATATTAGAGAAGAGTGGGAGAGAGGCAGTCAGGTTAATAGACTTTATACAAGTGAATTCTTAAATACTTTAAAGTCTAGATTAAGGGAGGATGGTAAAATAGTATATCATATCGATCTATATCCTAATTTTAAACATATGATTAATAAATTATTAGCTGAAGCATGTAAGGTATTCAAATATATAACTGTATATGGAGTTTACATACCTTCATTCTGTGGTATATGGACATATGCATTATTATCTAATAGACCCTTTAGGATTAAGCATATTAAGACGCCATATCAAGATAAACTATATATCATAACCGAGAGATCATACAGGATATAAATATAATATATGCTGAAGGCTGATCCAACTTAATTCTATTCCATCCTATTAAGTAGCTTCAATATTATATCTGGTTTATTTGAGGCTATACCATCCACACCAGTTGATATAATTCTCAATGCTGTATCTCTATCATCAATATTCCAAGTATAGACTTTTAAACCTCTTAAGTGAGCATATTTAACCATTCTCTCAGATACTAAGTTATATTTGGGTAGTATTGTAGTAGCTCTTAATTTAATAGCCTCAATAATCCACTTACCCGGCCATGCATATATTAAACCTCTCTCGATATAACTAGGTACTCTCTTGAGTGCTTCAATATAGAATGAAATTATCTTACATGATCTGATAAAGTCATATTCTCTAACTAATGATACTACTTCATCGACTGCCTCAACATCCTTAATTTCAATTAGGAGTTTTCCATTCATCTCAATAGCCAATCTTAATGCTTCTTCCAACGTAGGTATCCTCTCTCCCAATCCAGCATCTAACCTCTTAAGTTCTTCAACAGTGTAATCCTTAACATACCCCCTTCCATTAGTAGTCCTATCTAACGTTTCATCATGAATGACTACAGGTATACTATCACTAGATAGTCTAACATCAAGTTCTACATAATCAACGCCCATTTCAAAAGCCTTCCTAAATGATAATAGCGTATTCTCAGGATAATATCCCGCAGCTCCTCTATGGCCGATAACTACGATATCCCCCACGAGTAGACTCACCATGTGGGGTTATCTAATACTTTACATCTATTGAGGAAATTAATAATTGAAGTATTTACATATAGTTTAGTAAAGAAATATAAATCCATAATCAATGAGTAAAATTAATATGGGGATGATTAAGCTCGAAAGGTCTGAGTTTTAACTAGGATGAGTGTCTTTTCAGGATGACCCCTCTAATCTTTAATTGGAAGATATTTAATGATTTTAACATCCTCAGCTCTACCATCTCTAATCTTAAACTCTATTAGAACCCTATCAATAATGTTCCTCTTGCTGTTAAACGACTTACCACAGATACTACATGCAATATCACTCTCTAAGTCAACAACATACCATGAGCAATCAGCATACAGCTTTCCACATCTAGGGCATTTTAAAATTGATACATCTAGATAAACTTTATCATACATGCTCATGACGGTACACCTCTAATAAGAGTGAAGATATAGTTATAGTCAGTAAAGCTGGGGGCATTCATCCCACTCGGTCCTAGGTCACCTCCGTCATCATCCCAACATAATAATATAGTCTAGACTTTTAACTATAAAGGCAACTTTATCTCTAGAATAGATATTTGAATTTATAATCCTAATCTTATGCTATACAATTATTTAGTTAAACCATTTAATTTTAATGCTAACTCCACACATCTAATTATCATTTAATAACTTAATGTTAAGTATATTCGTAAGATTTTTATACAAGGTATCAGTATTATCTATTTCTTGTAGGAAGATATCAAGTTAATTATCCTATCTATAGACCCCCAATACTAGGGGTTTTGGAGGTGGGTTTTATGCGATTTCTAGTTATTGGTGGGGCTGGTAATGTTGGTGAGGCTGTAATTAGATATCTATTAAAATTCTCAGATGTTGAAGAGGTTGTATGTGGCGATGTTGATTTAAACCGAGCTAGGAAGCTTGCATCTAAGATTAATGATGATAGAGTCGTATTTGAGTATGTTAATGCGAGGGATGTTGCAAGCTTAACATACGCTATGTCTAATGTAGATGTAGTACTAGCGCCGCTACCTCCGATTCCAGATCTATATAGGAATGTTGTAGATGCTGCTTTAGAATGTGGATGTCATTACATTGATTTTGCATCGGCTATGTCAGTACTCTACCATCACTTCTCGATGAGTGATGTTATTAAAGATGCAGGTATCACTCTACTTACATGTATGGGTGAGGATCCAGGTCTTTCAGATATACTCGCTAGATATGGATCTGAGAAGCTAGATGTAGTTGATGCTATTAGAGTTAGAGATGGTGCTGTAGCATCTGGTAAAGGCGTGCTATGTACATATTCACCTACTGTCTTCCTAGGAGAGGTTACGACACCTGGTATTATATATGAGGATGGAAGGATTAAACATGTAGATCCGCTAAGTGGTAAGGAAGTATATAACTTCCCTGATCCAGTAGGCCCCCTACCTACATACTTTGTACCACATGAAGAACCAGTTACGATACCACGTGGATTAAATAAAAGCGTTAGATATGTTGACTTCAAGCTAGCGCTTACAGACGATGCTATAACAACTATTAAAGTACTTAAATCACTTGGATTACTTAGTAAGAGGCCTATCAAGATAGATGGTATTGAAATATCACCATTAGACTTCCTACTTAAGGTTATAACACCACCAGCTGAACTAGCGGGAGTAGTGAAAGGTCATGATTGTTTAGTTGTCGAGGTTTCAGGTGAGAAAGCCGGTAAGAAGGTTACGTATAGATATTACACTTATATGAGTCATGATGAAGCATATAGGAAATACGGTGTTACTGCAACAGCCTACCTGACTGGAACCATGGGCGCTATAGCAGCACTACTAATAGCTAGAGGCGTTATAAGCGAGAGAGGAGTGGTAGTACCCGCTCAGCTACCACCAGACATACTACTTAAAGAAGCTAAGGAAGCTGGTATTCCAATACATGAAGAAGTATTAGAATCTAGTTAAAAGTATTGATCTCTCCCTCTATATCTTAAACTTTATATATGGTATTGTAAGCCCGATTAAAAGTGATGATATAAATGCAGTTATTGGATCTATAGATAACTTAGATAATACTAATATTACTATTGCTGAGAATGAGAATTTTAATAACTGTGTCAATCTGCTATCGTTCTTCAAACCTACTTTAGAATGTAGTATTGGATGTGCCAAACCTCCAATTAAGAAGCCCGAGAATTTAACTAGCATTAAATCATGATATACTAAGTATGTTAGAATCATTATGATAGATAGTGTGAAATGCATTAATACGTACCATATTAGTTTATTAAATCTCTCAATAGCTAGCATAACTAATGTCAATAATATTCCCACAGCGATTCCAATTAAAGCACCATATATTACGTCTCTCACATAATGTACATTTAATATAACTCTAGATGCTGATATCGCCATAGTCATAACTATAGCAAGTATTAATGTTGGAGTCTTAGGGTATAATATGTATGCTGAAGTCCAGAATGTTGATGATGATTGCGCATGACCACTTGGAAAGGAATAACCATGTACTGGTATTCTAGGATGTAATGGTCTGGGAAGTGCAGTTATATCCTTAATCATTATATTTAGAAATCCACTAGCTATTAGAACAATAATTATATCGTATGCCTTAGATGGATCTATAAAGTAATATAATATTAATCCATAGGCGATATATGCAGTACTAGACCCTAAATTAGTAATTACAATCCAATCTCGAGTATAATATGGTTCTGGAAGTATAAATGATAATATAGATGCTAAAATAATTGCAACTGTAATTAAATAGAGGGTTATATCACTATGCCTCAATACTAGATTAATGCATGAGTCTATGAATCTATAGACTCTATCTAACTCCATTAAAAAGACATTATGGCAATTACATGAATATTAAATTATACTTCATGAAGGGTAATAGCTCTGTGAGAAAGCTAATTACATTATTTATAGAGTCTGGTAACTTATAATTCTACTTTAAAATCCTCTTTAATCCTCTTTAACACAACTATGGTACTCGATCTCTCTATTTCCGGAATATTTATAAATTCATTTACAATCCTCTGTAGATCACCTCTATCCTTAGCTCTAATTAAAACTATGTAATCGATATCTCCTAATGTAAAGTACACGCCCCACACACCTTTAATCTTACTAAGCTTCTCACCTACGATCTCCTGATATCCAGGCGCGTATTTAGCCTTAATTAGTGATACAGCGAGTAAATCGTATCCAACACTTGATGGATCTACTATAGCAGCTATCTTCTTAATAATACCTCTAGACTTAAGCCTATTAATTCTATAATGTATTGCAGTCTTACTCATCTTAAGCCTCTTTCCAATCTCCTCAAGACTTATCGTTGCATCTTCTTGAAGAATTTCAAGAATTTTTCTATCAACTTCATCTAGCATATTATATGATATCCTTGATTTACGTCTCATTTGAAAATAGTATATTGTTCAATTTTAGGTTAAAATCTTAAATATATATTCTAGATAACACTGTTATAAATTAGCATATTTAATCCTTCATTAAAAATATATGATAAAACATTCGGCATGATATATTATTATAAATCTACATAATGCATGATGCATGTATTTAACATAGTTTCAAAACTTTTAACTAACATGTTATTTAATTATCTCAGCGGCGTAGTGTGATGATATATGGGTATATTGTAGTTGCTGAGAAACCGAGTGTTGCTAGAGCTATTGATAGAGTTTTAAAGAGTAATCATATCAATGCTATAGTAGATTCTACTAGGGGACATATTTTAGATTCAGAACTACCTAATGGTTTTGAATGGGGTAGGGTTAATCCTAGGGAGATATTCAATGTATTGAAGCCTAGGCTGATTATTAGAGATTCTAAAGTCTATAAGAGGATTAAAAGCTTATTCATGAAGTATCCGCTATATAAACTTGTTATAGCTACTGATAATGATTCTGAAGGTGAGTTGATTGGATATGAGATTTTACTGATATATCGAGAGGTTAGAGGAAACGATTTATTCTGGAGGATGAGGTTTAATAGTGTTGATTATAGGGAGTTATGGAGGGCTTGGAATAATCTAGAGCCTGATTTAAATTGGAGATGGGTTTATAAAGCTTTATTCAGGCAGAACTTCGATTTAATAACAGGAGCTGCCTTCACTAGATTCCTAACTGAACTTGCTAGAAGGAGGAGTAGGGTTAGATTAATTTCATGGGGTAGTTGTCAAACACCAACATTATACTTTGTAGTTAGTAGAGAGAGGGAGATAATAAACTTCAAACCTAGTAGATACTGGTATATTGAAGCAGTATTAAGGATTGGATCTAGAGATCTAATTGTAAGATCAGAGAAATATGATTCACTACGTAGAGTTAGAGAGGATTTCAAGAAGGTTTACGGTGCTAGATTTGCAGAGATAGCTGATTATAATGAGGAGGTTAAAGTAGTTAGAAGGCCGACGCCAGTAATGACGGATGACTTACTTAAGGATATTAGTCAGATAGCTGGTATATCAGCTGCTGAAACATTATCTATAGCTGAAGATCTATATAGTGATGGGTATATTTCATATCCTAGAACTGAAACAAATAAATATCCTGAGGGTTTTGACTTTAAAACACCTTTAAATGCTGTTTTGAAATCAGCTATAGCTAATGAAATCATAAGTTATATTAGCAGTACTCCCAATCCTTTAAATGGTAGGCATGATGATAAAGCACACCCACCAATATACCCTATAAAACCACATCCTAGAGATGGATCTAAACGATGGATTATATGGGAGTATATAGCTCGTAGATTCATAGCTAACGTATATTCTAAAGATGCTAGAATCGCGAGACAGAAGGTTAGAGTCTTTATAGGAGGTATCGAATTAACTGCTTCAGGAAGTTTAATAGTTGATGAAGGCTTTTACAAAATATTCCCATATTTCAAACCGAGTATAAATCCGCTACCTAGAGTTAGGAGGGGAGCTATAGTATACGTTAAGAATGTAGTCGTTAGAGAGGGTAAGACACAACCACCGAAGAGATTATCTGAAGCCGATCTACTAAGCTTAATGATTAAACATAATATAGGTACTGATGCTACTAGAGCTAGATACCCCAAGTTAATAATTGATAGGAATTATGCCGTTAAGAGGAGAGGTAGGTTTAGACCAACTGGATTAGGTATGAAGCTTATTGAAGCATTAGAAAGTGTTGATAAGAGGCTTGTAACCCCCGATACTAGGAGGTATGTTGAAGAATTAATGGAGAGAATTGGTAAGGGTGAGATTGAGATGGATGAAGCACTTGAGAAGGCTATCGAAGAATATAAAAAGCTATATCTAGAGTGTGAGAAGAATGCAGACATAATTGAAGAGATACTGAGTGAGTCACTTAGAGAGTTGAATGAGAAGCATTAAAATTATCATATCTTCAAGTGAGGAGTTAATTTACAGCTGTAAACAGACCTGAAAAATATATTTACAATACTACGTACATAGCATATATAGATACTCCATCTATAAGTTATTCTTGGAATGTCTAAGAAGATTGTAATCCTTGTTGTAATCCTTATAATTATTATTGGAATAATATTCATCCTTACATCAACACCCTCAGTTAAAACACCATTAGAATACCTTAAGGAATACCCTAGAAGTATAATAGTATATAGTATTGCATTCGATAATAATAGCTTAATCCCACGTAGATATACATGTGATGGATTAGATATCTCACCCCCACTAAAATGGAGGAACATACCATCTGGCACTAAATCAATAGCAGTAATATTATTTGATCCGGATGCTCCATCAAGATGCTTCATCCACTGGATTATATTCAATATCCCTGCAAATCTAAATGGATTACCTGAGGATATACCTAAAACTGGCGAGGTTAAATATGGTATTCAAGGTATTAATGACTTCCATAGGATTGGATATGGAGGTCCATGTCCGCCACCTGGTGAGAGGCATAGATATATATTTGTTGTAATTGCATTAGACACCACGTTAAACTTAGATCCTGGAGCGCCAATATCAGATTTCCTAAATGCGATTAAAGGGCATGTACTTGCATATGGAGTGTTAGTAGGTCTATACTCTAGATAATCTACTTTGAAAAAATTACAATGTTAGTTAATTAC
>CAZHBK010000005.1:0-23407 GCA_964530465.1 uncultured Nitrososphaeria archaeon
GAGTTGAAGAAATTAGAAGAAGAAACTAAAGAGGAGGAGAAGAGGGAAGAGATTAAAGAGGAGAAGGAGGAAGCTAAAGCTGAGGAGAAATAACTTTCGATTTCATTAATTATTTTCGTTCTATTTATAAGAATTCTTCTTTTCTTTCTCTTTATCGACCCTTTATTAAATTTTTATAAAACTATCTGATTCTCACTGCTTATACTTCATAAAACATCATATTAATATCTACATAAATCGAGTATATATGATGGATTAATATGTCTCTTCTGGCTAGAGATAAAATTAAATATATCTATTCATTTGATGAAGCAGATTGGAGAAATAAAAAGCTTTTAGGAGGTAAAGGTGCTAGTCTTGCTCAAATGACGCAACTTAATTTCCCAGTGCCTCCTGGTTTTACAATTACTACAGAGGCTTGCAGGGAGTTTTATAAGCCTGTTAAAAAGGAGATTGATAGACTAGTTAGGAAGTTAGAGACTATTATAGATCCTAGGGAGAGGGATAGGATAATTAAAGAGATATGGAGTTTAATAGATAAGTTAAAGCTTCCAGATGGTTTAATGGATCAGGTTAGGGAGTATATTAGGAGACTTGAAGATAGAATGGGGCGTAAATTCGGTGATAAGGATAATCCACTACTAGTATCTGTTAGATCTGGAGCACCTATATCGATGCCGGGAATGATGGATACTATTCTAAATTTAGGCCTTAATGATGATACTGTATTAGGTCTTGCTAAGCAGACTGGTAATCTTAGATTTGCATATGACTCATATAGGAGATTCCTTCAGCTATTTGGTAAGATCGTACTTGAGATTGATAGTGATTTATTTGATAAAGTATTAGATGAGGTTAAAACTAAATATAGGGTTAAAGAGGATATAGATCTTCCTGTTAATGCTCTTAAGGAGATTGTAGCTAAGTATAAGGAGATTATAATTTCGAAGTATGGATGCTTTCCTAGCGATCCATGGATTCAGCTTGAGATGGCTATTAAGGCAGTATTTAGATCTTGGATGAATCCACGTGCTATAATGTATAGAATTATGAATAAAATTAATCCTGAAGTAGCTGACTGTACAGCTGTTAATATTCAAGCGATGGTATTTGGTAATTTAAGTGTTGATAGCGGTACTGGAGTTGTATTTTCACGTGACGTTGCTACAGGTGAGAATAAACTTTATGGTGAATTCCTACCTAATGCACAAGGTGAGGATGTAGTAGCAGGTGTTAGAACACCGATGGGTATAGATGAATTAAAGGCTAGATTCCCAAAGTTGTATAATGAACTTTATGAGAAAGTGAAATTACTCGAGAGAGTTAACAAAGAAGTTCAAGATGTAGAATTTACAGTTGAAGCAGGTAAATTATACTTCCTACAGACTAGAGCGGCTAAAATGACTCCATTAGCTAGAGTTAAAACAGCAGTTGATATGGCTAAAGAAGGCATTATAAGTAAAGAGGAGGCGGTCTTAAAAGTTAAACCAGAGCATGTACAACAGCTACTATATCCTAGGATTGATCCAGAGGTTAAAACCAAGCCTATAGCTAAAGGTTTAAATGCCTCGCCTGGGGCGGTCAGCGGTCAGGTAGTATTCGATCCCGATACTGCAGTCGCATGGGCTAGAGAGGGTAAAGACGTAATACTAGTTAGAATAGAGACAAAACCAGATGACGTACATGGTTTCTACGCTGCAAAGGGAATCCTAACAAGTAGAGGCGGTATGACCTCACATGCTGCTGTAGTAGCTAGGGGTATTGGTAAACCTGCTGTTGTAGGCGCTGAGGAAATTAGAATCGATTATGAGAAGAAGATCTTCGAGGTAAATGGATTAATTGTTAAGGAGGGAGACTGGATTACGATTGATGGAAGTACTGGATACGTATATTATGGAAGAATTCCTACTATAGCTCCGGAAGTAATCCCAGAGTTAGATGAACTACTTAAATGGGCTGATGAATTTAGAAGACTTGGTGTTAAAGCTAATGCAGATCTTCCAGAAGATGTTGAAATAGCTAGAAAATATGGTGCTGAAGGGATCGGATTATTAAGGATTGAAAGAATGTTTAGAAGACCTGATAGACTTGAAGTACTTAAAAAGATAATACTATCTACGGATGTAAGTGTGAGAGAGAAATATATTAGAATTCTAATTAAGCTGGTTAAACCTGATTTTAAGAGAATACTCGAGATTATGGATGGAAGACCAGTTATCATCAGGCTTATAGATCCACCACTCCACGAATTCCTACCTAAGCCTGCTGAGATCTTAACTGAAATATACAAGCTTAAGAGTTCTAATGCTGATCGGTCTAGAATCGAAGAGCTAGAGAGATTATATAAGAGAGTATGTGAATTAATAGAAGACAACCCTATGATGGGTCATCGCGGCGTTAGAGTGGGTGTGACATATCCAGAGATATATAAAGGGCTTGCAGTAGCGATATTCGAGGCAACTGCTGAATTAATCAAAGAAGGTAAGAATCCATTTCTAGAGATAATGATCCCACAAGTATCAATAGCTGAAGAGCTTAGATATGTTAAAGAGAATGCAATCTATCCCGCACTTAAAGAAGTTGAAAGGAAGTATGGTGTTAAGATTAAGTTTAAGATTGGATCAATGATTGAAACTGTAAGAGCATGTATAACGGCGGATGAGATTGCTAAGGAGGTAGATTTCTTCAGTTTTGGAACTAACGATTTAACTCAAGCCGTATACAGCTTTAGTAGGGATGATGCTGAGAATAAATTCATACCTAGATATCTAGAACTAGGAATTTTAAAGAACGATCCATTCCAGATATTAGATGAGAAGGGTGTTGGAGAATTAATAAAGATGGCTATCGAGAGGGGTAAGAAAGCAAATCCAAATTTAGAAATTGGTATTTGTGGCGAGCATGGAGGTAATCCTGAATCAATTAAATTCTTCCATAAAGTAGGATTAGATTACGTAAGTGCATCGCCATATAGAATTCTAATCGCTAGGTTAGTAGCTGCTCAAGCAGCTATAAAAAGTAAAAATTAAAGATATCACTCACAACTCTACTCAACACATCATCTTAGTCTCTTAAGAATAATACGTCTATCTCCATCATTTCATTATTATATTGATGCCATGAAGTGCATAGATGGATGTTATAAATGTTGTCTGAATACAGAGATGATTCTATCTGAATCTGATATTAAACGTATTGAGAGGTTAGGATATAAGAGAGAAGAATTTGTAGAGTTCCGTAATGGATTCTGGAGACTTAAGAATTTAAATGGACATTGTGTCTTTTTAGATGTTAAAACTGGTAAGTGTAAGATATATCCATATAGACCTAAAGGATGTATGGCATATCCCGTAATTTACAAGATTGGATATGGTTTTATAATTGATAAAGAGTGTCCAGCATGGAGAACCATATCTACTAAAGAGTTTTATGAAAAGGTTAAAATATTAAAGAATGTACTAATTGAATTAGGTATAATCAAACCCTGATTAAATCATTAAAAATATACTCTAACCATTGTAATATACCTTTAAAAATAATAAAAGCTTATTTTTCCAAAAAGTTATTGAATATAAACTGAGTAAGTTAGATTAGGTGGTTATATGAGTGAAGGGTCCGGAAGATTTAGACTTCCAACTGAAATCCCATTAGAGGTATATCCGAAACCTGAGGAGTTTGTTAATGAAGCTAAATCTATTGTTGAGGAGGCAGAGGAAAATAATATTATACTTCGTGTGATGGGCGGTCTAGCAATATATATCTTAATTCAGGGGAGTAAGTACGAGGATACGTGGAGAAATCTAGCTAGATTAGGAGAAAGAGTCTTTACAGATATTGATCTAGCATCATATGGTAAGTATAGGAAGGCAGTATTAGAATTCTTTACTAAGAAGAGGAAGAAGTGTAGGTATGAAGTTTTCCAACAGTCACTGTATTACTATAGAGGAACTAGATATATATTCTACGGCTGCCCCGAAGGATGCATGATTAGAGGTTATCAAGGCTGTAGGATACCTATGGTTGAAGTATTCTTTGATAAGCTTGAGATGAATCATATAATTCCATTTAAGAATAGACTTGAGATATGTAAGTATACTTTATCGCCGACTGATATCTTACTTACGAAATTGCAGATCGTTAAAATTAACGAGAAGGATATTAAAGATGCAATAACCCTATTACTAGCATACGATATTGGTAGTACAGATGATAACATGATTAATGGAAAATATATCGCGAAATTAATGAGTCAGGATTGGGGCTTCTATTATACATTTACAACAAACCTTAAGAAGGTGAAGGAATTTAGTGGCAAGTATTCAGATAAATTATCGGAAAGTGAGATCAGTATAGTCTCAAGTAGAGTAGATAAATTACTCGATATGATTGAGAAGGAGCCAAAGAGCTTAGGTTGGAAGATGAGGGCTAGAGTGGGTACTAAGAAGAAATGGTATAATGAAGTAGATGAATGGTATTAAAGGTATTGCTAGAAGTAGGCTAAGCATACTATAAGAATAATCCCTTATTCCTTATGTATAGTAAATCTCACGAGTAGCACAACGAGGGCCTCCTCCACCAGCTTCAATATGAGGTATATCGACTTCAATTATATCTATACCATATTCTCTTTCAAGGTATTTATTCATCTCTCTATTAGATGAATCTACGATTAACTTCTTAGACCCTAGATTTAATGCGTTAACCATCGTTATTGGGCTAGATCCTTTCCTTACCGGTTCATCTAATTTAATACCATATTTCTTAGCGAATAATCCGAAATGTGTTACTTTAAAGCAATCTTTCTCTCTATCATATCTAAGTAGTGAGTAAAATCCTGTCCTGAGTGGATCTACAAATGCAACATAACATCCATTTAAACATCCTAAGTATAAAAGTGTTACATCTAAATGCACTGCGCCTGTATTAGCCCAATCTCTAATGTATCCCGATAATGGTAAACCATATAATTCTATATCCTCTGGTAGTATTTCTGAGAGGAATTTAAATGTAGCATGGTTAGATCCTCTAACTCCAATACCTGTTATTAATGCAGTTCCATACTCAGTTTTAATTATAAAGAAATTTCCTCCCTCAAATTTACACATCAAGAGCTTATCCTTATCCAGTACCCATCTAGCTCTAGCGAGTGGTTTTAATCCAATCTTACAATATACTGAATTAATAACTACTTCTTCACCTCTCCTTATATCTAAAGCCATATTACCTATAATAGGCCATTTAAACCAAGTCACGCTTTGATCTCTTGGATATCCTATCTTGGCTAAACCTTTAGGAATATCAATCCATATTACTTTAAACTTGCTTAATAAATCGCTGTATTTATTCATTAAATCTTTATCAGCGACTATAATCGGATTTCCTCCTTCTGATTTAATTGCTGTAGCTAAATTTATAACATCACATAACCAGTAGTATTCATCTGGAGTATCCCTACCTTTATAATCCTTCTCCCTCCAAACCCAATTAGCCCAGTTGCCTCTTACAATACTAAACTGCTTATTTGAAGGTGAGATTAAGATAATATCCCTCTTTATATCATCTTCTGCATGAATGTCGTCTACTCTTAATTTTATCCCTTTCATAAAATCGAGGTACTCATCGATATATTTATAGAGCTCTAGTCTATTATGTCTTAAATTATTTAATTCTTCATGTGGTAGTAGACTTAGTATCTCATCAAATAGTACAAATGATTCAATCCTTCTAATATCAAGTTTTCTAACTATAGTATCGATATTTAGATATTCGATATATGGTTGCGGAGGTAGCTTCTCATCTGGCTTAGAGTGAACTACATTATCATATCGAACTTTAACTATATCCGGATTTAATACATAATCTATACCCTCAATCAGTCTATCTAAATCTTCATATAAATAATCGGCATAATCTAGGTACATTACATATCTAATTTATTGCTAGCTAGTAAAATTATATTTTAATAAGTATTGATCCATTTGTATAATTCTCAGTCAGCAACTTCCATATATCATGATACTCATACATTCCATATATTCCTAGAATTCTAGGTTTTAAAATACCCCTCTTAGCATAGTTCATGCATTGAATTAAGTCATATCTACTCGAACCCCTACAACCTATAATCTCAATCTCCTTCTTACATATTCCACTTAGATCTATCTTATATTTACTCAGATTCAATACATCTAATATCACCAGTCTCCCTTTAAGGGAGAGTATACTGGTATTAAAGCTAATATTACATAATGGGTCTACGATCAATATAGCTGTATCTATGTTTAAACTCTCTAATACGTTAATATCACTGAATGAGATCGCTCTATCAATATCATAATGGTTAATTAAATACTCAGTATCTCTTTCATGAGATACTGTAATCACATTCATACCTGAAGAGGATAGCAATTGTATTAGGTAAATCCCGATTGGATTTAATGCATTTAATATAGCTATATTCCTTCCACCTCTAGTTATAATAGTATTATAAATGTGATACGCAGTTGAACCTGTGAAGCCAAGTGTTGAAGCTATTTCTAGAGGTATTTCAGACGATGTCTTCACTAAGTTTCTAATTGGTAGTACTATATGCTCTCTACATAATCCATCTCTAAAGCATCCTAAAAGAAACCCTAGCTCGCATAAATATTCCAATCCAGCAATGCATCTAGGGCATAAGTTGCAGAATATCCAAGGATATACAATAACCCTATCTCCAGCACGTAAGCTAGTATTCTCATTAACCTCCTTAATATATCCTACTGCTTCAGAACCAATAATAAAGGGTTTTTCAATCTTTCTATTCTTATATATCTCTGGATGATTAATAAGTGGGTTTAAAGAGCAGTAGATTATTTCTATAAAAGCTTCGTTGATTTCTCTCTTATATCCCACGCTAATATCATAGCATCTTAATTTAGAGTCTAAATCGATAATACAAGCTTTCATTAAATAAGATTATACTAGCTTCATCCCTCTAAAGATTACCTATAACTTCTTACCTTTTCTCCTCACATTCCTCAGGATACATCCTATTCTTATAGTAATATTTCAAATGCTTAATCCATTCTGGGACTCCCTTAGGCGATTTTTTAACAAATTCTATGAATAATCTAATTCTCTCTAATGTCTCTTCATGGATTCCATGTTCTATATAGCATGCATCCTTCTCTGCAATTTCATCATCAATATCTAGAATCATCGTTAAAAACTCCTTCAACGCATTATGTCTCTCGTATAAGTTCTTTGCAATCTTCATACCTTTATCGGTAAGTTTTATAAAGCTATACTTCTCATACTCTATATAATTCTCTTTAGACAGTCTATTAAGGTAGTCTACTACACTTGATGGTTTTATATTTAAGTAATTCGATAGGTCTTTAACTCTAACATAGCCTTTATTCGTCTGAAGTATGTATATTGCCTCTAAATACTCTTCAATTCTCTTACTTGGTTCTTTCATATCCCATACAACTCATATTAACCTCTCTATTTAAGAATTACGTGCATATGCTAATAAAACTATTTAAATTATGCGTTCAAAAATTATTTTCTAAGTAATCTCCTATCAATATATAAATGGTTTTTTATGACATTATATCTGATATTTTATGTATAATCTGAAGGTTCTAGAGGTGAATGCTGAAATGCCCCAGTTAAGTACTGGTTTTATTATCGTTGGAGCTTACGCTGATAAACTTAGAAGGACGTTATTCGCCCAGTTATCTGATAAAGTTAGAAGTAAGGAGATTGAATCTACTGAGGTTGCAAGAGCAGCTGGTGAAGTAAACCAGCTTTTATTCGAGATTTTTGTTAATAGATTGAAGCTTGATAAAGGCGATGTGGTCAGAGTTAGGATAGAGTATGATGTTGAAGATAATACTATAAAGTGGAATTACGATACACTCCAGATTGAAGCATTTAGGAGAATCCCTGATGAGGAAGTTAATGATATTACTAAGAAAGTATTGAGTGAGAAGAAGACTACGTAATTCATCTAAAACCCTAAGGTTTATAGCTTAAATCTTTTTCTTCCTAAAAATAATTTATTCAATTTTCTTAAGGATTATCTTAAATGGCGTATAAAATGGCATTTCACTTAATCTAATAATTTCATTAACTATATGTTCCTTTAAGAATGGTTCATCGGGTATCGATCTACTCTCGATAATAATTGAGATTTCATGATTACCAATATCATTAGAACTACTTGCCTCTTTAATCTCCCTAACATTATACTTAACTATTGAATCAGGAAGTACTTTTCTCGCTGCTTCTTCAATCTTCTTAACCCACATATTCCAGTCTTTAATCATCACTCCTCTTTCATATTCAATAGCTTTATCACTTATCTTTATCATAACCTGGATCAATAACTATATGATATAACATATATTTAGGGGTATACTATCTGTGATTGGTTTAGATCCACTAACATATTAGTTTTATATTTAAATAGGCCTATACAGTTTAGTAAACTGAAGCTTTGAGGTTGAGGTATTAGATAGGGTGGATCTTAATGAAAGTACTCATACTGGGTGGGGTTGGCGCTGTAGGTATTGAGGCGTCAAGAGACTTTATCAAATATGGTGAGTATAGTGAGGTTATAATAGCTGATTATAGATATGATAAGATTAGAGAGTTTATTAGGGAGGTTAGAGATAGTAGGGTTTCAGGAGTTAAATTTAATGCAGATGACATTGATCAACTTAAATCTCTAATTAAAGACTCCGATCTGGTAATTAACGCACTACCATTTAGATATGATTACATAGTTACTAAATATGCTGTTGAATTAGGTGTTTCCGGAGTAGATGTAGCCGTTGAGGAGGAACAACTACAACTTTCAGAAGAGGCTAGTAAGAAGAGTATTGTATTTGTACCTGGTATCGGTGCAACACCTGGAACCACTAACTTAATGGCTAAAAAGGCTGTAGAATTACTTGAGGATATTGAATCAATTGAAATTTACTGGGCTGCTTTTAGATCTACCGCTCCAAGTCCCGGCCTCCTTCACGTTACGATATGGGAATTCGATCCTAAATTAGAGGAGAGAGTTATATATGAGGATGGAGTTTTTAAGAAGGTACCTCCATTTTCAGGAGCTAAGGAAATTGAATTCCACGATCCTATCGGAAAACAGACTACATACTTCGTACCTCACAGCGAGACTTGGACACTACCCAAATACCTAAGTAAAAAGCCTAAGAGGGTATATGTTAGAGGTACCTGGCCTGAGGAAACTATGAACCTATTAAAGACATTATTCTATTTTAACTTCTATGCTAATGAACCTATTGAAATTAATGGCTCCATTATTAAACCTATGGAATTCATATATAAATTCCTATTATCGAGGCCTGAAGCTAGAAGGACTAAAATATGGGGGTATGGATTAAGAGTGGAGGCAGTAGGTTATAAGAATGGTAGGAAGGCTAGAGTTATCATAACTAATAGACATCCACACTACAGTAAATGGGGTGGTAGTAGAGCATATTTTAAATGTATAGGAATTCCATTATCAATAGGCGCTCAGTTTATTATAGAGGGTAAGTTTAAGGAGTATGGGGTATGGCCGCCTGAAGCAGCATTCGAACCAGATGATTTCTTTAGTGAATTAAGTAAGCGTGGTATTGAGATTAGATGGCATATAGAATACATCTAGCTCTTAAATTACTTTAGTACATCAATTTATGGAGTATGAATAACATGGTATTTAGGAAATTTACATTCACTGATGTAATTAGATATTATTCAAGATCTGAGATCGCTAAAGAAATTGCTGAATATGCAAGAGGTAGATGGATTGCATTAGAGGGTGAGTCTAAAGAATCTAAGAGAGTATTCCATAGATATTGGTGGAGGGAGGGCCCACCACTAACTATTAATAGTGAGTTTATGGTTAGGAGCATACTAGCTAAGTTTAAGGAGTCAAAACCTAGGACGTTCTATGCGACTGTAAATGTATATAGCAAGTTGTCAAGTAGGAGTGATCTAGAAGATCCAAGCAATATCATATATGCAACTCCAGTCTGGGATATCGATGGCTCTCTCTCAGATATTGAGAGTACTTTAAAAGCAGCTAAAGTTATTATTGAATCACTTGAGTCTTTTGGAATATCTAAATCGATATATTTAAAGTGGTCTGGTAGAGGTTTACATGTTCATATTCATGAGAAAGCTATTTCGGATGATGTTAGAAGGGAGATTCATCCATTAGATATAGCATATTCTATAGTAGATTATATACTATCTATTAATGCATCTAAACTTAAAGAGATTGCTGAAAATGCTAAAGTTGGTGAGAGACCATTCAAGATTGAAAATAAAATTGATATTCAGAGGGTATTTACAATTCCACTATCATTACATAGAGAGTTAGATCTAGCAGCTATATGCTTCAAACCAGATGAATTAGATGATTTTGATATCTCGTGGGCAAATCCTGATAAGCCAAGACATAATATTAAGTGGAGAGAGTATATTGAGGGTGAGGCTGACGAATTAGCTATTAAAGCGTATAAAGAAGTTGGAGGATACTTTATAAGATTTGGCGGTTTTAGAAGAAAGGCTAAATCTATATCTGTTAAGAAAGCTTTAAGGATTCCAGTAGTTAGAGGTAAGATAGGTAGGTTTCAAGTAATGGCATTATTGCAGGCAGCTAGATATTATCTGCTTAAGGGGGATTTGGACAAAGCTAAATCATTTGGTTTAAATAGAGCAATATTTTATGCGTGGGCGAAATATCATAAACCTAGATATGGAGTTAGTAAGAGAACGTTTATGAAGCAACTACTCGGGATGGATAATAAAAAGCAACCACATGAAGTAATTGGTGGTGAATTAGCATTTTTATCACCTAATGGATGGTTTATGATTGGCGATCAAGAGCAGAGACCTGAAGATTATGATAAGCAGGTTGCTGAGAAGATTAATTCGATAATCGATTATGAAACTGCGTGGAGAGCTGCTTTAGAGTATCTAAAGAGATTCCCTAAGATTACGATTGAAGACCAAAGGAAATTCTATGAAAAAGTCTATGTACCAGTTAGGGATTCATTCGAGAAGGTAATACAGGATTATTTAGCTACAAAGAAATATCTAGAAGAGGAGGATTAAATAGTAAATTTAATAGTTTTTCCCTCTTTATATATTAAGACCTCTTTATTAGTACATTCTGGAAGCCATTTAATTATAGTATTAGGTAATACAACTCTCCTAATCTTATTCTTTAACTTTGATAAACCTCTAATCTCAATTATAGGTGGTTGTTTAAATAGATATAGTAATGCTTCTCCATACTCACCAATTCTATACCCGTACCTATCAAATAATGTGACATAATAACCCAACACCTGTCTAGCTCTCGTAAGATATCTATCATCTCCCGTAAGATGATATAATATTATAAGTACTCTAGCCATTCTAGAATTAATATGGAAAGGTCTTCTTACAACCTTAGATGTAAATAATTTAGAGTTTTTCTTTAGATCCCTATACGCCCAGCCGTCTCTAAATAACTCTTCTGCTTCGTTAACTAAATCGATTGATCGATCTAGATAATCTTTTACTCCAGAAGCCATATATGCCTCTAATAATGCTTCTATACATGCAGTATAATCATTTAAGAATGCTAATTCTTTAGTTGGAGATGTATCTGAATTCCCATTATACCTTATATTAAAATGATGACTTATCTCACCGAGTTCTATCATAAGATCTACTACTTTAATCCCGTAATCTAAGCATTTCTTAGATGCACCAAGCATGTAAGCTCTTATTAGATTAGACGCTATAATCATATTTACATCAGTAAGTAATCTATCGTCTAAACCGATCCAATAAAGTCCTCTAGCAAATCCCAAATCTTCAATATATAGCTTATTAGTGATTAAATCTACAAGTCTATTACAGATATTCTCATATATTCCCTCCCTCGTAATTTTAAATAATGATTGTGATATGAGTAGGATCTCTGAATTTAAATCAGATAATATAGCTTCATCTGGCTCTCTCCACGAGATATCTTTAGACAACCTACTAAAACCACCATAGCTATATATAAAGTTCCCATTTAAAAACATCATATCTACAGTTCTCCTAACCATTCTTAAATAACCATCGATACCATATTCCAGGTACATTTCAATTAGATATTTTAACTCTCTTGGAGGAGGAATTTTAAAATCACCTATAAAACCACCATACATCCAGTCAAATCTCTCCTCGAGAATTCTCATAACTCTCATTACTAACATCGGTGTCGGCCTTTCATGTTCTGCTTCTAATTCAGATATATCACTTAAATCATATACAGTAGTTTTCCCATTTAAAACATCGTTAATTATCTCTCGAATTATATCTCTAGATGTACTACCAGAGAATCCATATAATATTTTATCATCGGATATGAATACCGTACTTGGAAGTCCTCCAAAGTTAAATCTTTCTAGAAAGTCGGGTCTTTCGTCAATGTCAACTATATAGAAGTTGCATTCCCTTCTAAATTCACTATCTGATTTTAAAATGTCATCTAAAAGAGTTATATACTCATGACACTCTCTACACCATTTAGCGGTTAAGACTATAATTGATACTTTATCCCTATCTTCAATTAGCTGGTTATCTGGATATACCTCCATCTCTAACTCAAATTATTCCTAAGTATTAGATGTTATTTAAAATGAACTAATAGTTATATATCTTTAGATGAGGAAGAAATTCTATATCGGTACGTCTGGATGGATGTATGATTGGAATCCTGATGGATTTGACTGGTTTATTAAACATAGCGGGCTTGATACTGTCGAATTAAATGCGAGTTTCTATAGATTTCCATATCCAAATCAGGTTAAGTCTTGGTTTAGAAAGACTAAAAACCTTGATTTTAGATGGAGCATTAAAATACATATGTCTATATCACATAGAAGACTCCTCTCTAATGAGGCTTTAGCTATATGGGATAAATTCTACAATTTATTCAAACCGTTAGACTCTAAGATATCATTCTACTTACTTCAAATGCCCCCTAGATTTATTAGGAGTGAGAGGAATATGAGTAAGATACGTATGTTCGTAGAGTATACAGGGCTTGGATACAGGTTAGCTATCGAATTTAGGCATCCAAGCTGGTTTAATAGGGGGGCTGTTGATTATATAAGGAGGCTAGAAGTTACATATGTTAGTGTGGATTCGCCAGATACCTACTTTATCGCGGCATCTGGCCCATATGCATATCTTAGAATGCATGGAAGAACATTCTGGTATGCACACAATTATACTTATGACGAGTTAGCCGAGGTAGTAAGGGATTTATCTAACTTAGATGTAGATGAAGTATACGTATATTTTAATAATAATCATGATATGCTTAATAATGCTAGACTAATGAAAGATATCATCTCTAGAAATTTAACTTAAAATGCTTTGAGTTTAACTAGAGTAGATGGTCCGAAATGCGGTACGATAGATATATTGATGAAGCGGTAGAAATAGTTAGATTTGCATATCAGACGGCTAGATCTGTAGATGGATTTATAATTAAACTTGAGACTGCTATAGCTCATATTCTAAAGCATGGTTCTGAGGCAGATTTAAAGAGGTTTTTTGATATTATAACTAGTGAGGGCCTCCTCAATAGATTGGCCTGTAGTAAGGATGAATTAGATAGAATATTAACATCACCTAGGCATGCACTATTAAATAAGTATTCATATATGTTATATGATGCATTAGATAAAGCTATATGTACACAGCCATACGAGTATATAATACCTCCTCCATCAAGATCAGCTGGTCAGATGAGCTGGGGTAGAGGTTATAGAGATATTTCTAAGATCTCAGCACTAGACACATTTATTGAGAAAGTTAGAGCTTTCATTAAGAGATATAGCTTTGAAATAATAATACTCCTAATATTACTAATTATATCCCTAGTGATCATATCAATATTGTAGTCTTGTAATGAGTAGTGTTAAGAAACCCTCCAAACTTTATATTGCTGTTGGAAGACTAGATAATGAAACAGCATATTCGGTAATTATAGTAGATAGTAGACTCGCAGTAATAGATATGTGGAGTGACTACATTGGTAGAGCTAGTGAGCTTGAAGCATATTTAATTGGATTGATTAATGGATTGAGAAGAGCATTCGAATTAAAATATACATCGCTAGAAGTATTCGTATCTAGCAATGAGGTTGTAGATATACTAAATAATAAATGTAAGAGTGTTAGTAGTAATTTAAGAGATTTATGTATGGAGGTTATTAAGTTTGTTAAAAAGTTTGGTAAAGTTGATGTTAGATATATAGAGATTGAAGAGAATAATAGAGCGTTCTCGTTGGCGTGCAAGGCATTAGATATTAAAGGTAGATATCCACCTATACTTTAATATTAGATTTCCTAGCCGATATATTAATTGCTATCTCAGCAATTCCAGCACTATATTCAGAAACTCTCCTATAGCTTTCAATAGCCATCCTCAATGCTGCTATAACTCTTGGATTTCCTAACTCATAAAGTTTATTCACGGCTTCATCCTCTAAATCTCTCATGTCAAATCTCTTCTTAATAGCCTTCTCGGCTTTCTCAAGATCCATATTCACTAAGCTATCCATAGCTAGTGTTAAAGCCTCTTTACCGGCATTGCACATTCTGGACAGTATTGATACTATTGAGTGGTTTAGTTCATTCAATATATCTAGATACATACTCGATATTATAGTTGCGTGGTCGGCTACTCTCTCTAAATGCCTAGCTACAAGCCTGTATTCTAATGCCTCGATAGGATCACTAATACCTAGCTCTAATGCTTCATATGGCTTATATATCGCACTTGCAAGTAGTCTTACAATTAAGAAATACAATCTATCTACATCATCATCCCTCTCTATAATCTCTTTAAGAATATCTCTATCCTTACTCCTTAAGGCTCTCATAGCGTCTAAATGCATATTTAATGCTATATTTGACATCCTGGTAAGTAATTTATCAATTGGAATATTGATAGATCTCGTAAGGATCTGAATTCTAATATACTCCATTGACTCATCAACTAATTCAGCGCCAAATAACATTCTCTTAATGGCTGATCTAATACTATTCTTAAAGTCTAAACTCATACCCTCTGGTGCTTTAACTTCAATAATATCATATCCAGCAATGTAATATGCGATCAGCTTCCTCACTAATTTATCTGGCGTCATAGAATCATCTATCTTAATAGTAACTATGTTATCTACAGTCTTAGGTCTACCGGTAGGTCTTACAAGTAGACTTCCATCTGATAATAGTAATAGTGATACTTGTGAACCCTTAGATAAACCATGCATCTTGATCCATTCCTTAGGTAGTGATATAATATACGTTGAACCACCAGTCAAGCATATACTCCTACTAACCACCCTCATATAATCACCGTTTCGTAATCCAAATTATAGCAATATAAATGAATGGTAAAAACAGCAATCTATATAGAAGTATATAGATTATTAAACAAGTATATAGATCTTAGGATTTTAACACCTATAAAATTCAACTTTTATATCTAATAGGTTATCCGGTAAGTCTATAATTGCATAATATCCGTTCTGTAGAGGTCCCGGATTAATAATAATTGTTGATCCTAGTGTATCTCTCCCTCTAGCCTCGTGAATATGTCCATGAAGGCTTAATACTGGATTATTCTTCAATATATACTCTCTGATAACCCTACTACCTACATGTTCACCCCTCCATGTTCTATCAATCTGAGTTTTATATGGTGGTGTATGACTCATTAAGATAAATGGTTTTTTAGGATCTGGTAGTAATTTACTAATTTCCTCCTCCGTAAATTCAATAGATGTATTAAATGGTGTTATTGTAGAACCTCCTAAGCCAATTAAATTTAATCCTCTCTCGAGTTCAACTAGTCTACCATGTATATTCAATGCCATGCCTAATTTCTCCATATTGAGTAATGATCTATGATCGCAGTTTCCAGGTATGAAGAAGCACCTTCTACCTAACCTACATAGTATAGATGTAATTTCAAGTGCAACATCAATACCTTGGAAGTGTGTTAAATCACCACCTATTAGTACATAATCGAATAATATCCCTTCTCTTCTAATACTTTCAAATAACTTCCTACTCCTCCTCCTATTTCCATGGATATCAGTTACGAATAACAGCTTCATATCTAATCAATAATACTACTATCTTTTTATGTGATAAAATTAGCATATGTATCATAGCCTTAATATATATTGCTAAACACTATATAGTGTTTAGCATCCATCATATTATTAAAAACTATATTAATATGCTGAAATCTTATCTACAGTTTTGAGAGGTGTTTAAATGCCAGGCGCCTCTTATAAATGGCTTGGATGGAGTAGGGAGAGGGAGGTATTTAAGATTTGTATTAAGCATTTTAATGCAATAGCTGAGGTTGTTAAGAGACTTAAGGAGTTCGTATATAGCTTTAAGAATGCATCTAACCAAGACATGCAGAAATACTTCCATATCATATTTGAAGTTGAAAGGCAGGCTGATTCAATTAAAGAGGATATCATTAAAGAGCTAAGTAGGGGTCCGATACATCCAATTGATAGAGAGGATATAATTAGATTGATTATAACTGCTGATGATATAGCTTCATATGCTAAAGCTGCAGCTAGAAAATTGCTTCGTGTTGATCCCAATCTAGTTCCAGATGATATTAAGAGTGATATTGTAAAGATGGTTGAGCTTTCACTAGATGGATTAGAGCATCTAAGTAATGCTATTAACATTTTAATTAAGAATCCAAGTGAAGCAATTAAGGAATCTAGTAGGGTTGAGAGAGTTGAGGAGATGGTTGATGATTTTAGAGATGACTTAATGGATAAGATACTAAGATGGGGTGATACATTAGAGAGATGTAGTAGGTGGATTATGGTTAAAGAAGCAGTTGAAGATATAGAGGATATGGTTGATAGAATGGAAGATACAGCCGATGTAGTAAGAGGTTTAGCTGTTACTAGCTAGACAACTCCTAATGTGATCTTAAGTAAGCTATAAATTAGATATGATAATATTGCTGAGGCAGGTACATTTAGAACCCAGAAGAATGTTAGTTTCATAATCATAGATTTATTAACTCCAGATCTACCACCAGATGCTAACCCAACACCTATTAGAGATCCGGCGCTTGCTAATGAAGTTGATATAGGTAATCCGAATCCAATTAATTGATATGGTATTGTTGTAAATAGATAAACCACTAACGCATTACTTAATTCCGCTGCAGTACCCATTATAACATTTAATCTTGTAATCCTATAAGCCATAGTGCTTATAACCTTAGAGCCTATAAAAAAACCTCCTACTGCTGTTCCAATAGCGCCTAATGCAGCTAGGAATAACATTGCCGTATAATCAGGCATCCTACCAATTTTACTAGCTATAGTAACATATACACCAGTCGCATTAGCAATATCATTAGTACCGTATGCATAAGCGGAGAAGCATAGAGAGCCGATTAGAAAATATTTGAATAGCTTTTCGATAATGCTAGAGTTAGTTGTAAGTTTAGATCTATTTAAAACATATACTATTAACTTATATAATACAAATGCCAATGCTAAACTGCATAGCGGTGATGTAATCCAACTTAACGCCGTAATATATATAACTTTATGATTTATACCGCTCCAACCATATGCTGCTAATCCATACCCAATCACAGCTCCTACTATAGAATGAGTTACGGAGATATCTATACCTATTCTAGATGCAACTAGATTAACCCAGAGTACAGTTGCAGTTACACATGCGAATGCACCAGCAATACTAATTTCATGAACAATACCCTTACCTATAGTCTTCATAACCATATATCCTTGCGTTAATGCTCCTACAGCACAGAAGATAGCGAATAAAGTTACCGCTTGTTTAATAGATACGACTCCAGCTCCAACTGCACAATCGGTTGGTTCGGCTGCATCATTACCTCCTAAACTAACAGCCATTAAGAATGCCATTACTAAACCTGCGATCAATAGCGCTGTTTCATACAATCGTATCACCTTCAGCAATAGCTATAATGTCTATTAATTATCAATTAGGTAAAAAGCATAGAAGGCACTATATTAACCTATAAAGATTACTCAATAAACTATGTAAAACTAAATAGCCTTTATACTCCTGAAATTACGACTTAACTTTATGTAAGCCAGGTATTTACATATTTGATTAAAAATGCTTATTTTAGACTTTCTCATACGACTATGGAGGGTTATATGCATATACGTCCACCTAGCTACCTTATAGAGAGAGCTAGGCGGATTAACACTCGTTTAATCCTCGCACTCGATATACATCCATTAGATCTCTCTACTAATATGAGGGAATCAGTATTTAGAATAGTAGATAGACTACTATCTAAACTTACGGATTACGTTGCTGGTGTTAAAATCGGTTTACCAGCTATTCTAGGATTGGGATTAGATTCTATAAGGGAGTTAATAAGTAGATATAGAGAATACTATTACATCGCTGATTTGAAAATAGCTGATATAGGATATATTGCTGGTATATTATGTAAATATGCTTATCAGTCTGGCTTTGATGCAGTCGTATCACATTCAATTATAGGCTTAAAGAATGCATTAGAGAGAGTTACGGAATCAATGCATAATGTTGGTGGAGGGGTTTATGCTGTTGTAGCTATGAGTCATGAAGGAGCTAAGGAGGTTTTAAATAGAAATTTTGATATATTACTTCAAATATGCTTAAAAGCTAATGTAGATGGATTCATACTGCCTGCTACTCAACCAAAATATATATCTAAAGCTAGAGCTATATGTAAGGATAAGATAATTCTATCTCCCGGAGTTATTTATCAAGGTGCTAAAGTAGGTACTGCAGTTAGATATGGTGCTGATTTTGAAATTATAGGTAGGGGGATTTACGCAGCGGATGATCCAGTTAAATCAGCTATGGAGTATGCTTCAAAGTTGAGGTGGATAGAATGAGGAGAGAGTTAGTAGATTTTGCAATTGAGTTATATAAGCATGGATGTATTCTATTTGGGGAGTTTACATTAACATCTGGATTGAAAAGCCCCTACTACATTGATTTAAGAATAGTTCCATCATATCCTGATCTATTTAAGAAGACTATAAGTCTATATAGTGAGATGCTTAGAGATATCCAGTACGATATTATTATCGGTATCGCAGTTTCTGGACTTCCAATAGCATCGGCGTTATCCTATGCTAATTCTAAACCACTTGTTTACGTTAGGAAGGAAGCTAAAGAACATGGGACTCAGAGGATTCTAGAGGGTGTTGTAAGGAAGGGAGATAGAGCAGTAGTCGTAGATGACGTAGCTACTACTGGCGGTAGTATCATAAGAGCTATAGAGGTAGCGAGAGAACATAGTGTTGAAGTTAGGGCTGCAGTCGTATTAATTGACAGAGAGCAGGGTGCTCGTAGTAGATTATATCAACATGGTGTCGAACTGAAATCAATCTATAGAGTAAGTGAATTATTAAAAATACTATATGACGTGGGTTTGATTGAAGAAGATAGGTTTAAGCAGTTTCTAGATTATATAGGTGGTTTTAATGAGTAGATTTAAAAGTAGAGATGTAATCTCAATACTTGATTTTAATAGAGATGAATTACTTGAATTATTTAATGTAACTTTAGAAATGGAGAAGTACGCTAAGAGTAAGACTAACATACTAGATGGTAAAGTCCTAGCATTAGCATTCTTCGAGCCAAGTACTAGGACGATGTTTAGTTTTCAAACCGCAATGCATAGACTTGGTGGGTCAACTTTAGTTTTCCAAAATCCACAAGCATTATCAATGGCTAAGGGTGAGAACTTTACGGATACTATTAGAATGCTAGATATATACTCGAATGCAATAGTTATAAGACATAGGCTTGAGGGAGCAGCTAAATATGCTGCTGAAGTAGCTGAATCACCAGTTATAAATGCTGGCGATGGAACACAGCATCATCCAACTCAAGCAATGATAGATCTATATACTATCTGGAGGGTATTCAATCAAATTGATAATCTAGTAATTGGTGTAATAGGTGATTTAAGATATGGGAGAGCTGCATCATCATTCATATATGGTATATCATTATTCAAACCGAAAATACTATATCTAATCTCACCGGAGCTATTAAAGCTTAGAGATGAGGTTAGAGACTATCTTAAATCATCAGGTATAGTATTTAGAGAAGATGTAAAGCTAAAAGATGTAATCGGAGAATTAGATGTATTATACGTTACTCGTATTCAGAGGGAGCGATTTCCAGATCTATCGGAATATGAGAAGGTTAAGGGTAGTTATAGAATCGACTTAGATATATTGAAGAATGCTAAAGATGATCTTATAATACTACATCCACTACCTAGAGTTGATGAGATAGCTTATGAGGTAGATAATACTAAATATGCATACTACTTTAAGCAAGCATCTTATGGAGTACCTGTTAGAATGGCATTATTAAGCTTGATTTTAAGAGGTGAGTAGTTATGGTTGAGAAGCAGTTAATAGTTACTAAGATTAAGAATGGCACTGTAATAGATCATATACCTGCTGGAATGTCACTCCACGTACTTAACATCTTAGGTATAACTGGTAGAGAGGGGTATAGAATTGCATTAGTTATGAACGTTGAGAGTAGTAAGATTGGTAAGAAGGATATCATTAAAATTGAGAATAGAGAGCTTGATAGTAAAGAGGTTAATAAAATTGCATTAATAGCTCCAACAGCAACAATAAATATTATTAGAAATTATGAAGTTGTTAGCAAGGTTAAAGTAGAGCTACAAGATGTTATAGAAGGTATTGTTAAATGCCCAAATCCAAACTGTATAACTAATCAATCTAGAGAACCTATTAAGCCTAAGTTTATAGTTGTACAGAAGGTTCCAATAAAGCTTAAGTGTGTTTACTGTGGTAGATATATCACTAAGGATGAAATAAAATTCATAGAATGAACTGCAAGATGTTTAAATACTATGGTAGATATCTAGGTAAGATCATTAAAGTAGTTAGTGAAACTCCAAGTGTAAAATCCTTCTATGTTGATATTAGCACTAATATAGATTCAAGACCAGGCCAGTATATGATGGTTTGGATACCAGGATATGAAGAGATACCTTTATCGATATCGCTTAAAGAAGGATCAATACTTAGATTTACAGTTTTAGCAGTTGGAGAGACCACTAAAGCAATGCATAGACTATCTACAGGTGATAAATTAATTATTAGAGGTCCATATGGTAATGGATTTAATCTTAACTTTAATAAGGTTATAGCTATAGCTGGTGGTGTTGGTGCAGCTCCAATCATATATGCATTCCATGAGTTAAAGTCTAAATATGCAAATAAGCTAACGTATGTAATTGGTGCTTATTCAGCTAAAGACGTATTATTCCTCGATGAGGCTAAGGCATTAGGAATTGATATAATTGTAACTACTGAAGATGGATCATTAGGCTATAAGGGTATGGTTACAGATATACTCGACATGATTAACTTTAACGAGTATGATTCAGCTATAGTATGCGGTCCTGAGATAATGATGTGGAAGATCTTTAGATATTTCATCGATAATGATATATCTATAAATGCTCAATTCCTACTAGAGAGATATATCAAATGTGGTATTGGAATATGTGGATCATGTGAATTAGATGGATATAGGGTATGTAAGGATGGGCCGGTATTTACATTAGATCAACTTAAAAACACGTCATTTGGTAAGTTTAGGAGAGATCCATCTGGTAAACTCATAGAGGTGTTAAAGTAATGATTATTAGAGGAAGAGCTTTCATATTCAATAAGATATTAAAGAGGGTAGATATATTGGTTAATGAGGAAACCGGTAAGATAGATGATATTAAATCAATAGGATAT
This sequence comes from uncultured Nitrososphaeria archaeon, assembly GCA_964530465.1. GTDB lineage: Archaea > Thermoproteota > Nitrososphaeria > Geothermarchaeales > JDFR-13 > CAZHBK01. The sequence continues at coordinate 21,914 of CAZHBK010000005.1, forward strand.
TATAAATCAGCTGATGATAAAATACTTGATTATGATAGAAAGGGTATTGTAATATTACCTGGATTAATAGATATACATGTACATTTAAGAGACCTCGAGTATTCATATAAAGAAGATTTCCTATCTGGTACTGCAGCTGCGGCAGCTGGTGGATTTACAGTTGTATGTGATATGCCTAATACGAAACCACCGACAAATAGCTATAGCAATTTAATGAAGAAGCTTGAAACTGCTTCTAAGAAAGCATTAGTTGATTATGGATTATACCTCGGCTATCCCGATAGACTAAGTGAGATAGACGAATGTAGTAGGTATGTAGTAGGCGTTAAGATATATCCCGAAGATTATAGCTTCTTCCTCCGTAATATACCATCATATACTAATTATATAATTAGAAATAACTTACTTACAGTTATTCATGCTGAGGATCCAGTACTGTTTGAATTTGATAGACCTGGTTTTGAAAGGACGGAAGACGCAGAGTATACTGCTATTGAATCGATTACTAGATCCTTCTATGAGAGTCTAAATAATATAGGTGATAATACTAGGCTGAGACTTCACTATACGCATATCTCATCAGCACGCTCTATTGATTTAATTAGGAAGTTTAAGAGGTTATATAGAGATAAACTAGATATTACTATGGATACAACACCTCACTACCTACTATTAGATAATACATTGTATGCTATTGATAATAGTGGGTTTTATAAAGTCTATCCTACTCTTAAGTCTAAATTCGATAATTTATATTTATTCCTAGCTCTTAAGAGGGGTATTATTGATGCTTTAGTTAGTGATCATGCACCGCACACGCTTGAGGAGAAGAAGAGAGACTATTGGAGTGCGATGCCGGGGTATTCATCACTTGAAGTTGTCTCCTCAATTATAGCATCATTCATAAATTTCAAACTCCTAAGTATTAGCGACTTTGTAAGATTATACTCATATAATCCTGCTAGGATAATTGGATTAAAAAATTATGGTGTTCTAGAGAATGGTGCATTTGCAAGTATTACCGTATTTGATCTTAATAAGGTATGGGTTGTAAGTCCACTATCATTTTACTCTAAAGCAAAACACACTCCATACTCTAGATGGAGGCTAATAGGTAAGCCTATAATGACTATGGTTAGAGGGCGTGTAGTATATGAGGATGGACATATAGATTATAGCCTTAAGGGGTTCGGATCAAATGTCAAACTTATCGATTAACTTAAATATTAAGATAGCAGGTTTAGAATTTAGAAATCCTACTATACTTGCTAGTGGGGTATTAAGTAATACTGCTAAATTAATTAAGAGAGTTGTTGATGCAGGTGCTGGAGGCATTACATTTAAATCAATTACTTTAAATGCTAGAGAGGGATATAAGAATCCAGTAATTGCTATAACTAAAGCCGGACTTATAAATGCATTGGGGCTTCCAAATCCAGGTCTTGAAGAATCAGTTAGGGAGATTAAAAGTGCTTTAAGTGAATTACCTAGAGA
>CAZHBK010000006.1:0-22860 GCA_964530465.1 uncultured Nitrososphaeria archaeon
ATATTTAGGTAAAGATACTCTGAAATATGAGGCATGAAAGGTGCAAGTATGCGTGTGACTCTATCTAAGATGTAGTATAATGTATCATATGCTGTAATTTTTTCTATTTTTTCTTCCTCTATCCATATTCTACGTCTAACTATCTTAATGTACTTCCTACTTAGTTCTTCTATTATAAATTGTAATGCCCTTCTAAGTGCAGAATGTATATGATATTTCTCCATATCCTCATTAATCTCCTGTAATGTCCTCTCAAACAGCGATAAAATCCATTTGTCTTCTTCTAGTAACATCCCTAAATTCCGCTTAAATCTGGTTTCATCCCATTTGTATTGATCTATTGAAGCATACATGTCGAAGAACTCGAATACATTCAATACAATATTTAATGTCCTGGCTGCTTCATCCATTTTCCTAAATGAGACACGTAAGTCTTCCCATGGCGGATGGTCAAGTGAAAAGAGTCGTAAGATGTCAACACTATATCTTTCTAGTATTTCCTCCGGAGATATTACATTACCTAGACTTTTATGCATGGCTCTTCCTAATTCATCTACGGCATATCCGTGCATTAGTACAGACTTATAAGGGCTTTCATTAAATATTATGACTCCTAATGCTAGTAATGAGTAAAACCATCCTCTAGTCTGATCTTCTCCTTCTAAAATGAAGTCAACAGGCCAGAGTTCCTTAAATTTATCCGTTTTATCAGGATATTCGATGCTAGCCCAAGATGCTGCCCCAGAATCTATCCATACATCTAACACGTCTTTTATTCTACTCATCTTACTGCCGCACTTAGGGCATGTTAATTTAACAGTATCTATATACGGTTTATGGAGTTCTATACATGTTCCTGTTTTCTCTTCCAATTCTTCCTTAGAGCCTATTACCTCAATATATCCACATCTATCACATACCCATATAGGAGCCGGAGTTCCCCAATATCTCTGCCTACTAATAACCCAATCTCGTGCAGTCTCCAACCATTTTCCGAATCTTTCTTCTCCAGCCCATCGGGGTATCCAATCTATCTTTCGGTTTTCTTTTAGCATTTTATCCTTGAGTCTAGTCAGATATAAGATCCATTGATCGGTAGTTTTTAAGATTAAAGGCGTGTGGCACCTCCAGCAGTGTGGATATCTATGTGTGATTACTTCAGCTTTATAGAGAGCATTCAACTTCTTTAGATCCTCGATGATTATTTTATCTGCATCAAAGGCATATAGCCCACTATATTTTCCAGCATTATCTGTAAATATACCTTGATCGTCAATTAGTGTAATTATCGGTAATTGATATTTTCTCGCAAGATCGAAATCCTCCTTGCCGTGCTCGGGAGCAATATGAACTAATCCTGTACCTTCATCTGGAGATACATACTCACTAGATGTAATTACTATATGTCCTTCTCTTAAGTTTCTTTGAGCTGGTACATATTCCTGTAGTGGATTGATATACTTTTTGAATGCTAATTTAGATCCCTTAAACCTATCTAGTATTTCATATGGTTCTTTTATCACAAAGCTTACTCTATTCTCCATTAATATAAGTTTCTCGCCCGTCCTTCTAAGCCTTACCTTTAAATATGCCATTTCAGGATGTACAGCTACGGCTACATTAGATGGTAGAGTCCATGGAGTAGTTGTCCAAATAAGTAGTGATGCATCATCATCAACTAATGGGAATTTTACATATATTGAAGGGCTTGGGACGTTTTTATACCCAAGAGCAACTTCATGATCTGAGAGGACGGTCTGGCATCGTGGGCACCAGTGGAAGACTCGTTTTTCTCTTCCTAGTAATCCCTTCTTATGAGCTTCTTTAATCACATACCAGACTCTAGATATGTAATCATCTCTATATGTTGCGTAGTAGTTATCCCAATCCATCCATACTGCTAATTTTTTAAACTGGCTGGTTTGTATCTGAATATTCCTTTCAACCAATTTCTTACATTCTTCTATAAATCTATCAACACCCATTCTTTCTATCTCTTTCTTATTCTTTATACCAAGCTTTCTTTCAACTGTGATCTCAATTGGAAGGCCATGAGTATCATAACCGGGAATGCACCATACTTTAAATCCCCTCATTCTTTTATACCTAAGTATAGTGTCTTTTAATATCTTATTCCATGCTGTACCGATATGTATCTCTCCTGTAACGTAGGGAGGGCCATCTAGAAAGTAAAATTTTCTATCTCCCTCCTTCTTTATAACTATCTCAGGAATATTATTTTCATTCCAGTAGTTTTCAATTATTCTTTCAATCTCCTTGATTTTTTCTATTATCTTTAGAATGCATCTATTATTAGTACCTTTACTCTGGTTATTCATTGTTATTATTTCATATATCATTCAAGTGTTTATTAGTATTTGCATCATGTTTCGGCAACAATCAAGCTACTATAAAAGTATAGTTAAGTTTCACATTAAGGAACCATAGTTAAGGAGGAAGTTTCAAGATTTTATCAAGATTTAAGGAATAAAGTGTCTAATAGCCAACTATACATCTTGCTAGCACATCTAGAAATAATATTTTAATGCATCTAATATATAATGTGAGGTTTTTAAATTGTTATTATCTTAAGTTATTAGCTATTAGTTATTTATTATCTTTAAAAGCATAAACTTCAATAACTTGAATTAAGATCGTTAATGGAAGATGATAGTGATGATTTCGAAGGAGCGGGTTAAAATACTTAGCGAATTATACTTCAAATTCTCTATTAGAAGAATTACTGAGTATATATCTATGTTATTTTTATTCCTACTTTCACTTTACGTACGTCTTTTACCTCTTCAGTATGGTGAGTTCATAGGTGAGTTTGATCCTTACCTTCAATTCTATGCTACTAAAGTAATTGTTGAGGGAATTGAGACTGAGGGATTAAGAGGTTTATTCTCATTCTTTAATCACCATATAAAGCTAACATGGTATCCATATGGAGTTGATTTAGGTCTGCATTATTATCCGGGTGTTCCTTATATCGGTGCGCTAACATATATAATACTTAAATACTTAGGTATAGCTGTATCTCTATATGATGTAGCAGTATTCTTACCTCCAGTATTAGCTTCGGTTTCAGTAATCTTTTTATACCTAATAGGTAAGGAAATCAAGAGTGAATTCACGGGTATTATTGCAGCAATCTTCTATTCAATAGCTCCGGCTGTAATTGCAAGAAGTAATTTAGGCTGGTATGATACTGAGTGTGTTGGAATGCCCGCACTTATAATAGCATTATACTTCTTTATAAAGTCATTGAAGGAGAAGTATAAAAATAAAAAGATAATATACTCAATTTTAGCTGGAGTTTTCTCCGGCCTCATGGGTGCCTCATGGGGTGCTTTTGCTTACCTATATGCAATTTATGCGTTCTTCTCGATAGTCGTTGTATTGTTTTCACTAGACGATGACTACATATACTCATATTTACCAATGATATTGGTAACGATGATTATAGTTGAATCTGTTCCTCGTGTTAAATACATTTATTTAATGGGCTATCTTGCATTACTTCAATATCTTGCAATTGGGCTTGTAATATCCTATACTTACCTAGATTTATCGAGAATAAAGGAGTCGGTATATTACTTTATAACTATCTCAGTAATAATCGCCTTAGCAGTTATCGTAATACTACCTATCGTACCCATTGGATTAAGTGGAAGACTGTTATCTGTAGCTAATCCATTACTTAAAGCTAAATATAGGATTATACAGACTGTTCAAGAGCAAGCTAATGCCTCATTTGTATTCTTCTTCCGCAACTTCTTCATATTAATACCATTCTCGATTTATGGTTTGTACCTAATGCTTAAAGATAAGAGAGTAGATCATATTCTACTAGCAATTTTCTTGATTACTAGTATTTATGCTGCTTCTAACTTCGTTAGATTACTAATACTATCGGCTCCGTTTATTACGCTAGCTGGAGCGTTGGGTCTAGAGGATATCTTTAGCTGCATTTTTGGGAGATTATTCGCGTATGAAGAGAGATTACATAGAAAGTATGGATTTATTCCATCATCTATAAAAGCTGCGGCCATCGTATTTATTATAATCATAGTCTTCTCATCAGTATACTACGCATATGGAATAGGGATACCTAGTGCTGATTACCCAGTTACAATCCTTACTGGAGGAGCACCGATCAATCAAATTAGTTACTGCTGGTTAGAGGCATTAGAGTGGATGAAGGTTAACATTCCTAATAGTTCGATAATCGCGGCATGGTGGGATTATGGATATTGGATCAGTTTTATAGCTGGTAAAAAAACATTAGCTGATAATGGTACATTAAATACCACGAGGATAGCTCTACTAGCTAGGATGTTTTTATCTGATGAAGATAATGCACTGAAGATCTTAAAGCAGTTGCATGCGAAATATATAGTAATATACCTAGGTACGCAGAAAATTATAACGATTGGAGCACAGTATTATATCCTCTGGGGGTTTGGGGAGGATGGAAAGTTTATACAGATGGCTAAGATCATAGGCGAACCCGAAAGTAAATATATAAATAGATCTAATACGTCAGGTTGTATATATAAGCAAGCTTTCTGGAATACCTTCTTAGGAAAACTAATTCCATATACTTTCTTGCAGAAGCAGAGACTCGGTAATGGGCAAATAGTAGATATATACACGTATTATCCAAAATACCCAGAGAAACCAAATAAGAACACAAGGGTAATAATGGTCTACAGGACTGAGAGCGGAGAGTATGGTGAGGTCATAATTTACAAGATAGTACATTACTAGAAGCATTTAACTATTTAATTTAATCAATAAGAGTAATTACTTAAATGAGTAGGAGTAGGGCTCTATTAGGTATTTAATTGAAGGAAGTTATTATGCTTCTCCCCTCAATGCTCGTATCTTATAGATTAGGAATCTATCATCAGGGGAAAATTTAGCTGGATGAGCTATTACGGTCTCTGAACCACATTTTGAGCAGCGTTTTTTAAGGGTATAAGTCATACACTTTAGACATTTTCTTAATTTAAATCTCAACTCGTGTTACCTCCTTGTCAATCTCTACATTTACCTCCTTCTTGATATCTTCAATGACTTCATGAAGTTTAGGTATTACCTTCTTCTTTATGATAGCAGGCCTATAACTTTTAATTCTAACTCTATAATATGGGGTTCCATCATTAAAGATATCGATAGACTTTATTTCCTTAGATATACTTGATATAGTTTTGTCAATTTTCTCTAAAGCTTTCTTAAGCTTAAAAACACCCTCTCTTCCTATGTAAAGCATTTTTAATCTTAATTCATATACGTAAATTTTCGGTCTCACTCTTTTCTTAAGAAACTCGTGTATCTTCGTTTTATAAGTAGATAATGATAGTCTATCTAAGACTCCCGGGTTTATCACGATTTCTTCTAATGCATCATATACTGTAGGCATTCTATCTATCAATGGACTTAATTTTTCCTCCAGTTCTTCATATTTTATATTTAATTCTTTAGCTAGTTCGTTTAAAATCTGTATTCCTCTTTGATCCCTCTTCCACTTCCTTAATACGCGTTCACGTTCTTTTTCAGGTACTTCCTTTAAAGACACGTCTACACTCTTGCTCTCTCGATCAATACGAAGGACTTTAACGACGATTTTCTGTCCTGGTTTAATAACATCTTCTAGTCTTCTAACCCACTTTGAGGACACTTCTGAAATTGGAAGATAGCCGATTATACCATAATCGTCAAGTTCCAAATACGCTCCATAGCCTCTAAGTTCTTTAACTGTAGCTACTACAAGTTCACCCTTCTCAGGAAATATAACCTCTTCATCCAATTTCCTCTAACACCTCCGCTAGTATCTGTGCCTTCCCCCCACGAGGCTTAGCTAGTACCTCTCCACACACGTTACATCTGACTATTCTTGAAGCATGTGAGAATGTTATCTGTATATTGCCGCATTTTGGGCATTTTACTTTAAGGAATTTACTCCTAGGTCGAGGAATAAGTTTTTCTAACTCCTCTTTACTTATCTTATTTGAGCTCATTAATTCCCACCTCAACTATCAACTTAAACCATAGATTATACTACTATTTTTTAAATTCAGAATCATAACGTTTAATATCTTAACTTTAAATCTTACTTAGCTATCTCCGCCTTTCTGAGTCTGATTCCTTCTTTCATCAGTATATATCCGCATTCAACACATGTGAGTTTTAAAGTTACTTTCTTAGTGGTTTTTGCTTTTCTTCTTAATTGAGGCCACTTCTGTCCTCCATATCCTTTCTTCTCTTCTTCATGTTTTCTAACTCCCCATCTTAATCCGCTTTCCTTACCCTTTTTGTAGATGCTCACTTTATGAACTGTATGCTTTTTACAGCGGGGGCAGTACGTTCTAATTTCAGCTGGGATCTTCATTTCTCAAATATCACCTCATAAATTGCATTATCTCCTAATTTTTTAATATGCTCCGTATTTATTAATATAATATCGCCAGTCTTTACCTTCTGGATTTTAAATATATTAGTAGGTAGATTTAGGGAATTGCGAACAATTACCACGTTTATAGTTGATTTTTCAATTCCTTCGATCTTTTCCTCATACTTCTCTTTACCTAATCCAATGCGTGCTCTATTTAAAATCTCCCTTAATACATCTTCTAAATTAGTTAGCAGTGATATCTCATTTTCTATAATACCTCTTATAAAATCACTTGAAGATGAGTTCCTTATTTTACTGCTTTCATCTTTTAAATCTTTAATCGCAGTGATAATATCCTCTAACTTATCTACTGAGATTTCTCTTAGTAAGAACTTTCTAATTTTATTAAGTATCTCATTAAACTCTTTTGAACTCATAGGCTAAACCTAAATTAGCTAAATATATCGCTAAGCTAAATGGAATTTTTAATGTACAATCATAGCATTCGTTGATATCCATACCTGCCCAGTAAATATTAGGTACGTAAATTACTTTAGCATATACATATACTTCATCATCTCTAACAGCATCACAAAATGGATTAAATTCATCAATTTCCTCATACTTGACTTTCTTCTTTATTAATCCTGTTTTTCCATGTAATGAGAATGGTGCTCTAATTAACCTACTTGTATCAATCGTCACAACGCCGTCGATCTGGACTGAGAATAGTCTCACTATAAGCTCATTTATTGTATTACGAACTTCTTTATTACGCTTTAATAGCCTAAGCATTGAATTAAGGTTCCCACCGATTACATACGATTTTAATTTTTCTAATTCACCATCACTTATAAATTCTCTCAAAACATCACTATTATTCAATAGTAATGTAATGAAGTTGCTAATTAACGGGTTATTTATATCTCTAATCTCACCAATATCAAATCCATCAAGTGTTAGATAGTCCTTAATCTCCATCCTTTCTATGGAATCTAACTCCTTAAATTCATCTTTATAGACGTGTACGTGAAAGCCCCTAGCTCCCGAGTAATATATCTCTAACTCATCAAGCTTAATGCCAAAATCGTTATTAAGTTTGTTTAGGAGTTTTAAAAGTTCTTTTTTAGCTAGCAGGATTCCCCGTTCATCAAGCATGATTTTCTCCTCTACTCTACCCCTGCACTCATCATCGCTACTTACGACCTTCTTACTTGTATTATTTTCACTACATATTTTAATGCAAGGTGGATTATATCCTCTAATATGATCTAAGTCGATATCAAAGATTAAATCAGCACCCTCCCAACCTTTTTGACTCATCGGTTTATCTGGAAATAAGTAGTATGCTGATGAGTGGTAGAGGTGTAATGGGTTAACTTTTATAAGCCATTCTTTAAATTCATTCTCCTTTAGTCCGATGTGTCTATGCATTACTAAATTAAAGTCGATGTATGCGAACTCTCTACTCTCAATATCTCTAATATTAGTAGCTATTAACTTATAGTGTTTATAGTAATATTCTCTAAAATAATGCTTAATTAGAGTTATATCTCTAACTCTAATACTCATGACTCTATTCGTTATAGAATTTAAATGATAAAGGAAAATATAACGCTTACGTAATCTAAACAATGCTATACTAGCGGTTGAATGTAATTTTTAGTTTTTAGAGTTGTTTTCTTATATCTTACTAGTGGTGGCTGTTTTGCTATCTTCTACCTCTTTAATCTTACCTTTCTTTAATATCCGTTTTAAGTACTGCATAGGATGTGTTATACCTTTACATAACTCATCGGGAAAGCAAAATCCATATGACTTTATCTTCTTACATGATGGAACCATATATTCTGTTCTCCCTCCTCTCAACCCAACAATATGTTCCACTTGATATCTAGTCATTTTTTCATTAAAGTCAGGAGTTTTTCTAAATAGATTAACTATATCATCAATACTATATCCTATTTTATGAAGGAAGGTTACAAGAGTGAATCTTCCTGAGTGTGGGAGTCCGGCCTCAATATTTGACAATAGATAACGGATGCAGGGAGGATAACTCTCTATGTTTTCCACTCTCTTCTTTATCTCATCTCTAATCTCATCTGGCTGTATCTTTAGTACTCCACTATCGAGCAGTTTAGCTGAATACTCAAGTATAAACTCTGGTACTTCCGCTATTCCCTTAATAATCTCATAGATCTTATGCTTTGCTTTTTGACTTATAATTCTCGCTATACTTTTCTTATCTAAATCGAGGAACCCATTATGGAGTCTATAATTATATAACTTCCAATGAATACTTGAGAATTCCTTAGCTATCTTAATGAAATCTACGAAATATATTTTAAATTTTCCATTGTCATATTTTACATTAATATCTAACTCCTTTGCAACCCTTACAATAATTTCATCATCTTCATTCCGTAACAGCTTATATACCCTCTTACTTTCTGTATCTGAAAAAGCTCTATAAGCTATCTCATTTTTAGTACCTCTAACAATCAGTATAGAAATATAGAAGGAAATTAACTCTACATAATCATTCTCCCAGAATATTCTAGGTTTATGTTTTAATGCATCTAAAGCTCTTTTGTATGCATCGTCAATTATGAATTTTAAATCCTCTCTTTTGTATTCTTCTATGTTTAATGAAATCGCTTTTAAAATATCTTTTGCATAGATTGTGAACGGATATTTTGAAGCTAATCTTATTGGATCTCCTGGATACACTTTAGTTATAGCCTCTACTCTGATTCTGTTCTCGGAGCTAAGAAGTACTCGAAGTGCTCTCCTTCTATCATTTCAAAATTTAAATCTAATGGTAGTGATGTTCCAAAATTTATCTCAGCTACTCTTGATACATTTACTAATTCTTTAACTACATCCAACAATGGTTTTACCATATATACAGCTACGCTCTTTTCTTTTATATCTATCTCTAAGATCTCTAAGTTATCTGGATATACTAATTTCTGGCTTACTTGAAATCCTTCATCATTTTTAGCTATAAATGAAATCGAGTTCTCCTCTGCTATAAATGTAATTCTATCACTTATTGTTTTAGCTTCTTTTAATGCATCTCTTAATGCTGCTGACACTATTTTGACACGTGCTTTATATTCTAATTCTGGAACTCCTGGTTTTGCCTTATCTCTTTCAACTATTATTGGGATAGCGAAATACTTGTGATATGGAGATTTTGTTCTAAGGATAAAATGCGTCATATTTTCATCTAATGCTAATTCTAGTTCATCCGCTGTTTTAAGTAATTTAGAGAAATCCAATAGTTTATCACTTTGCATACAAATAGATATTTCAGTATCACCATCATATACATATTCGAGGAAGTATTGAGGTTCTAACCTAAAGTCTATCATACTTATTCTTGCAGCATCCATATCTCTAAAATGGAATGCCTCACTTGAGATCCAAAAGCATGCTTCATCCGTTAATCTCTCAATAGCCGTTACATATCTAATCCATCTTTTAATTCTTTCCTTATCTAATACAGCTTTAAACATAGATGTCTCCCCTCATCTAATAATTAGCTATTATATATCCTTTTTAAGATTATCGTTAAAACCTCTCTTAGTAATTTAAGTATAAACCCTCCATGTATATCCACACTTCGTGCATCTATAAAATACTGTTGGGCCCTCATCTCCTGATCGAGTTTGAACTATCCAAGTATATGCGCTATTATTACCGCATCTAGGACACTTAGCATTAGTTATTGTCTCAGCAATTAAATCTCTCGGCACTACAGTTACCTTCTCTTCTCTCTCCACTTTATGGGTTATTAGGTTTTGAGTTATCTTCTCTTCATAGTGACCTTTTGGACATACATAATACACTCCATCGTCTCTTGATTCTATTCTCAATATTGACTTACATTTTGGGCAGAATTTTATCGTCAGCTCCCTTCACCCACTGTATTATTAATCAAATCCCTATTAAAATTTCATATCACTAAATTAAATTTAATAATCGGATATGTGCATCATCTTACAAATTACGTCTTTTTTCTATGTAATTGTCTAATTAGATTATCGTCGGTCTTCTCGCTGAGTTCTTAAGCTCTAAATTTAGTCCTCCAGACTCTCTATATTGTTACATACTAACTACTCTTCTTAAGTGCCTCGGTAACTTCTTCCTTAAGCTTCATTAAATCGCTTTTAATTTTATTAATAGCTTCGAGGATTATCTCTTTTGCTTTCTTATGGTCAACAGATTCTTTATAAAATACCGTAAATATGAGTTCTTTAGTTAGTGGGTGTGCCATATAAAAGCCTGCACCTAGAATTCTCTTATCATCTAATAATGCTTTCTGAATTAAATTTCCGACTGTAAAATCGCCGTTAAGAATACTAAACCTTAATATCTTATCTTCAATCTTCAGAATTTTTATCTCCATTTAATACCACCTCATGATTACAATCTGTCTGTTAAATGGATTAATCTTACCGTAAAGATTGGATAGCTTTCTCTCCTCTGTATTTGAGCATTGCTTACATTTTAACTTATTCCTACTTACTCTAATCATTTCACTACCACATATACTACATTTTGTATATATAACGCCATATCTATCCTCTTTAATCGAGAGATGGATTGCTCTATTTAGTTTACTAACAACTTTTGAAAAAATGTAATCTCCTATTCTATACACCTCTTCAACATTTTTAACAATTCTATGTGGATATACGATACCTGTAAACTGTCTATCTAGTATGATTCCATTAACTATATTTATTTTAACATATCCGAAAACTCCAGAAATATTAAAAATTCTTCCTATAATTTCATCTCCTATGTTTATTAATTTTAATTTTCTAAGGGGTTTAATCTGTACTCTATGCTTTTCTAAGTCTACTTCTGCAAATCCAAGATACTTACTTCTAATACATCCATAATCATCAATATATGTGCCTTGCTCTCCTATGTATTCTTCGATTACTCCAATCTTATATCCAGGGAAAACAATCAATGTACATCACCTATATCACTAACATTAGCAATGTATCTTTAAATTATAATTCAACTTGAGCCTAATAAATATCAATTACTTAGTGGTACTTATAGTAAGCTGTTACGAAGTTATGATGAGAATTAATGCTTTACGAATTATTAACTATGAGGGGGAGGATATACCTCGTTGAAATCCCTCTTACCGGTGTATATTAAGAATTGTTCTACATTTAATATTGGTTTCTTAAAATTTTCAATATCATCTATAGCAATACGAGGACATGCAGTTTCAATGAACCCATCAATATCAGGGAAGTAGCATAATATATCTTCATTAATGTTCCTTACAAATATTAGTTGTGGAAGCTTATCATGGTTGATTAATTCACGATATATATCTTGTGCTATTTTCAAATTACATTGTAGAGTTTTTGATGAGACTAACACCCCTATCCGGTGTGCTTCTTCAAACCTAAGGATATTATATGCTATTAGGGATCTTCTTCGTTTCATTTCATAATTTAGATTTATAAGTCTATTAAAAATAGGATCAACGAGGATAGTCAGCTTTCCAGTCCATAATGATACACCTAATGGATGGAATATTCCACTGCTAACAACTATAAATGCATCTACCTTATCTTTAATACTTTTTGCCGAAGAGATTTCACAGCCTAAAATTTGTCCGTCAGGCATATTTCTAATTTCACTCTTACCTACATATACATTAACAAAATTTCCCTTTAGTAGTCTATCATGCAGGTCCTCAAATGCTGGTTGATAGTATATTGAGTATAGAAGTCCTATTGAACTTATGTTAAGTTTACTAATTACTGTTTTCACTTTATTAAATAGTTTTTCGGATATGAGTATATCATCGTAAACAGGTATATAGATAATATCGATATTATAATCGCGTGCAATGCTACTAGCGTTTCTATGTGGGTACTCGGTATGCCCAACATGTAATATCGCATCAACCTTAAGTTTTATCGCATCCTCTAATGAAAGATCGCAAGGGCCAAAACATCTTTCACCGCTTATTAAGACTTCTTTTACATTAGTATCTTTCTTTAATTTCTCAACTAGATATATCAGCTGATTCCGCAGTCCGTCAGGAGCCTCTAAAATGATAGTTTTATACCTCTTTTCAGCTATGAGCTTAATAATTCGGTTTACAGGTATGTGTATCATCAAAATTTTAAATTAAAGTGAAATGAGTTATTAAGTAAGGAAGAATAAGCTATACAATTATTAAGAACTATTTTACTAACTGGAAAATTCCATGATTAGATTATTTCTTTTAATATTTTTCCGATTACATCCACGTATCTTTACTTTAATTAATTAACCTGCTTTATTCTTTCCTAAATAAACCACCTCTATACGTCCTCCCTTCGGAATCTTAGCTGCACCACTACGAAGTATTTCCTTTACAATAGGTATATAATCATCATATGTTAAAACCTTAGCAATTACTTGGCCTTTCTCTACAGCAGCTGCTCTCCCAATAGGCTTACCGAAAGCTCTTCGCATACCCTCCTGTAATCTATCTGCCCCAGCTCCAGTCATCATCTTATTCTCTCTTAGAACATGATGTGGATAAGGTAATATAACATAGTAATAATTATTAGGACCTACCTTCTTCTGAAGCATTCTATTAACTGTTACCCTAAGAGCTTCCAATGCTCGATCCCTTATAAGTGCTCTCTCATTAGCACATAATCTCACTTCGACTGTATAGTCGTTTTTATATGTGCCCATATTGAAAATTGTAATACGTGGCTGAGGAGCGCCGTGAATATACTCAAGTCTTGTATATAACATTCCTCTAATTGATCTATAATTTCTAGCTTTCATCGCTATCTCTCATAATTAAGTATAGCACGCTTATTAAAATTTTAATATATTACAATTATGTCTACTACGTCTCTACTATCCTAGAATAATGACATTATTCTGTGCCATTTAATTGTTATAAATAGTAATTATTTTAGATAAGGTTAATTAGCTAACACCGAAGATAAGAAGTCACTAAGAAGCGTTATTCATCGATTATATGAGGCTTATTATTAAGAATTAATGATATGAATATGCTTAAAATATTTCCAATCAGATAAATCTTATAACTCGTTATTCTATCTATCTTTACTTTGCACTTAATAACAAGTAGTATGAAAAATATCGCGGAGTAGGTTGATACTCTTATTAGATAGTATAGAGGTTAGATCAGGTATACTAAGTAGCGTAATCGTTAATAGTTATCTTTATTATTTTCCTACTACTTTAAAATGATTATTAGTTGATCATATTTTTAGGTATAGAGGAATGAGCTAACGGTACAAGCGGCAGTGAAGTGGTGAAAAAATGAATATATCCCAACTTTATATTTTACTTAAATTCTCTATCGCTCTGCTGATATCTATACTTATCATAATCGCAATATATAATCTTTATATACGAATTAAATATGGAAAGGGAGTAAGCTAATACTCGGGTTTCTAGCTTAAGATATAAGATTTATGCCTATACTACTCTTACTTGAGAAAATGCTCTTAACCTTAAAGTTAACGGTATTGTCTGACTTGTCAGTAGTGATGAAATATCTACTAAAGCTGCAATAACCTCTACTCGATCACCCTCTCTAATTGATTCCTGATTAGGAGTATAGTCTTTAATATCACCCCTGTATATTATCCTTATCGGACTTCCTCCTTCATCTTCAATTATAAATGCATATGTATCTTCCTGAAGTCCCTCTTTAATCTGATATGGCTCCTCTACTACTTTACCTTTAATCGATATAACTTTATCCGTTAAGGCTACTTCTCTACTTTTTCTAAATTCGATTTTCTTATCCGGTATACTATAAGGAACGTCTTTTGGATTAATACTTATATAACTACTATCATCTACGAAAATATGTAACCCTCCTCTATATGAAGCTCTAAACCCTCTAATAGATAATATATTTCCAATACTTATATGATCATAAAATGTTTCAAGGTTCGAATGCAGTATTGTGATGGAAGCATCTGATGTATCATCTATTACGTATAACGTAGTTGTTTTTTTATCAATATTTTTACTCAATCTCATTGTACCTTTAGCTAATACTCTTACGAATATTTCCCTAAGGTTATATCCTGGTTTTATCTCTGATAGTCTTGAGGTTACATAGGAAATCTCGATCGGGTAATCGTAATGTATTATATGAGAGTTTTTGGATATATGTAATTCTAAATCCCCATACTTACTAATTTTAACCTTAGCATTGAAGACTGCTATGTTTTCTCCAATTTTGAAGTTAGCATACTCATCAACCGCATCCCTCCATATAACTACTCTTATGGCTTTAGATCTATAACCTATAGTTAGTGTTCTAAGCTTAATGAGTTGCTCGACATCTCCTAAACTCACTTTTAACTCTCTTATCTTCGAAATTGATAATATTTTCCCATACGTGTCTACGTATTCGTCACTCATACTAATCTCATCTAAAGGTTTTAGAATGCTACTTACCGAGGGTATTTTATTCTCAAATTCTGAACATAGTCTGAGTGAACTTCTTAGACCTGCATGAATTTCTAATTTACCGCTTAATCCCTGCTTGACATGTGCATTTGATATTTCAACTACCTTACCAGGATCTATTCCTAAAGTTTTTAGCTGATCTAATGTGATGTCCCAAAAAATTATATCCGCAGAACCAGTATCGTCCATTATCTTGCCTCTAACAAATCGCCTCAAACTAATTTTACTTCTTCTTTCTTTAAGCCAGAGGAGTCTTCCTATAACTCTTATATTAACTAACCCCTCAGTTAATTCACTTAATTTAATATGACTCTCAATTGGACTCTCTAATCTCACGCCTAAATCAATAGATAGCAAATACAAGGCAGTTCTTCTCGATACATTCTTCTTAAGCATCTTTTCTCGTATCATCCTCTCTATATCTTCTCGAGTGAATTCTGGGTGTGCATTTAGAATTGACTTAATTAGATACTCTTCCGAAAGTTCCATTATTTAACACCTTCCTCGCGTTCAATTTCAATTCTTATCCTGGATACTTTTCTAGGGAGTCCACGTACGATATCTTTTTCAATTAGATCAATATCTATATTAGTTATTTTAATACCCCCCTTCCTATAAAATATTCTTAAGAAATTAGCTACATCTACTGCCTTCTTAACATTATCCCCTAGACCTTCAATGATGAAATGATTCTTACCTTTCTCTAATAATCTTAAGCAGACATTTAAGTAATATGACATATTCTTCTTACCTATATATATTGTCGGTATCTCTTCCATTTTTTCCTCACACTCTTAGTAACGCCAATATTACATAATTATTAAATTAGTGTAAAAATAATTTGTAGTTATAAAGTGCTACTACAGATTAGAGAAATATGCTTTATAATAACATATCTCATTTATAATTGCAATATGATTGCTAGCGTACTCTCTTTTGTCACATAATCTAAAACTTGATTATGCTACCTTATTTTAAGAACTCGCTTAATGACTTATATATTTACTTATAAAACTTACTTCATAAAGTAAAGATGGAATATGACTAATCTAATGCTAATTCAAAAATATGGTATAGTAAGTATTTCTCTCTTAAAACTTCTAGCTGAGATGTATTAAGATGGATGCATTTAGTTAAGGAATGGGATAGTTAAGTAGTAATAAAGATTGAAAAGTGTTAGAAGAATAAAAAATAACTATGCTAAAGTTAACAAGTAAAATAATATGATATGAGTAGCATTTTATTACCTATAACATATATACAAGTACTAAATTAAGTAAAATTGCTGGTATCACTAAGAATATGAATATACTAATTAATCTCCTATAGCTTTTAATAGTAAGTCTTGATATTCTCTTAAGCAAATTTAAGCCTAAAATCTTTGTTTCGACATACTTCTCATACATTAATATTTCACTTTCTCTTAGCAATGATTTAACTTTCTCATAACCTATAATGATTGAGTCAATTACATGCCTTATGGATCCTCTAGTTTCACCAGCTAGTTTATATCCTCTTTTAGATACTTCTATTCCTGTTAATTCATGGGTATCAGTAGTTAGTACAACAATATTATTTACACCTAAATTATGCATAACTGAAATTATTTCTTTCTTCAAATGAGGATGCATGTTATTAGAGTCTAGCACAATCATAGCATTTAAACTCTTGAACGTCTCCCACATTATAATTGATATTCCATTTGAGCCTATACCTATACTCTTACTTGAGGGAGGATCTATTTTGATACAGCCGATTTTCACCGGATATAATGTACATCTTCTACCTTCATTTAAAGCTTTTTTAGATAGCTCGATGATCTTTTTAATTTTCTCTTCAGATATCTTTAATTCCTCACTAGTTAACGAGTTATGCATGTCAATTACACATACGATATTGTAGCCTAGTTTTTTACCATATTCTCTAATTTCTTTTGCTACATACCATGGAATATCTTCCATTTCTACTCCTTCTATCATTATGATTATTGAATTATCTATCCTTACGTAATATACTGTAATATCTTTATCATTAATAGGGTGTATATCGCTTATTGATGTTGATATAATTGGTTTTTTAAAATCTGCTATCTGAGTTAAAACGTTTAATACTTCATTATTACTAGATAGATCTAAATCATGCGTTGATGGAGTATGTACTGTAATGGCATTAATGTTAAATCTTTTATAGAAGAATTTAGCTGCATCTCCAGGAAATCTGCTACTTCCTACATTTTTAAAAGGACCAAAATGAAAATATGGTGCTATAATTAATATTGGATAATATTTTGTATTGGGTATTAATACTAAGTTAATAGGTAGTTTCACGCTAAAAGCATGACTATCGAATAAGTGATTCAATGTACTTGGGTTATCTAAAATCCAGCAGTCTACGTATCCTTTAAGGAAACTTAATGTCTTTTCAGAGAGTTCATTATAGAATATTCTATTTATATTATATAATGCTAAAAGTGATAGTACACTCATCGTGATAATAGGTGTGAAGAATATAGTAACGGTATTAGTTTTAATGAGCAAACTAGTCTGTATCGGCCATATTAGGGCATATATGAAGAATAGTACACCTGTGATTGAGACTATAAAATAGGATGCAATACCAGTTTTTAGCATTGCTGCTAATATGAATAACTTAAATCCTTGCGAAACACTTGATGCTAAGTCTAACGAATATGCATATCTATAAAACATATGCAATTTACATAGACCGCCCTTATAAGGGGCAATAAGTAATGGAATACTAAGGAGTAATATAACGATTATTATCAGATTAGCTATTGTATTTAACGCTAATAATCTTCTTATATTAAACAATTTCCTATCTCTAAGTTCACATGTTAGTTTAATCACTATATTATCTAATATGAAACTTATGATAGGATATAATATCGATATGAATGTATAATATATTACAAGCCGTGAAGTATTACCTATGTTATATTTCCTGCTTATAATACACCACAATATCAACTCACAAACAATAATTATAAATATATATGAAAATATATATCTAAGTATGTTTTTCCTAAGAGTACCTAACGTAAATAATTGTGAATAATATATCTTTAACTTATTAATCAATTTATCAATATCACTGTTAAAATCTCCTTGCTCGTGATGATCTGTCATTATAGACCTAGATTAGCCTATGGGAATAAAGTATCTAATTAGCAGTGAAACAACTACTAATATAATTGTGGCTATTATAATATATACTGGATCGATCTGAATACCATGTGCTTCGTCTTCAAAGAACATTAGTAATCCAGCTGCTGTAGCTGGAGGAGGAGCTTCTCTTTTTCTTTTCCTTCTTTCAGGCATTTTCTTCACCCTTCAAGAGATATTTAAACTCGATACACCAAATAATTTAAGTAAATTGTAAATAAAAATAAACATAGGTTATTTTTAGTGTTTTCTCTCAATAATAATGAGATATTAATACTTCTGTAATGCTAAGAGTTAAATACAACGTAGGATAGATGCAAATCATGTTTTTTAATTTATTAGCCTTATTTAATGAGTAAGAAATAGGAGGAGAGGAAGTGGATATAGCGAGACTATGAGATTGGTCTTTTCGGATCGATTTTACTTTTGTCAACCTTCTCCTCTTTAACCCTTTTCTCTTGTAGCTTGTCTATATCATCTAATTGACTTATTTCAGATAGCCTTCGAAGATTTTAATCTAAGCCGTTTGAAGATACTTAAACTTGCCTATCTTTCATTTTGGCTCTTAGTAAATCTTCAATGCTTGAGGTAGTATATGATGTTCTCCGGGATACGGCATATTAAAATCTTTATAAAGACCTTACTTAGGAAGATTAAGATACCAGCTAAGATTGAGAATGTAGATGATTATATAGCCTTGAGGGAGAGTATAGATGAGAATTTGAAGAGGCGTGAGCTGAAGCCAACTGAGGTAACTAAAGCAATTAAGAAGCTATACCAATTATGGATACAGAAGAAGAGATATGTTTATTCTATAGCTGGTAAATATAGCTATATAGCTTATATTCGTAGTATTCAAGAGAAATATCATATTTAATGTTAATAAAGAGCTATTTAAGAAATATATATCAGTTAGGCGATTCTTCTATTTGGCCGATGATATAAGCCCGCCTCTTCTGATGCTTAGCTCGATGATGAGAATTGTCCTCCGTAGAGGCCATACATCGATGCATGAGCACTAATTAACACTTCAAGAATTTTATGGAGTAATTGAGGTTAGAGGATAATTTAGGTAAATCGCCTCCCTCTTTAATTAAAATTTAAATATGTAGCTTATCATCTCTTTAGAAGGCTGGAGGTTTATAGTGCATGGGTGCTAGAAAGAAACACGCACCGAAGCGAGGATCTCTTGCATTTAGCCCTAGAAAGAGAGCTCGTTCTCTAAATCCAACTATTAAATATTGGCCTATATTGGATGTACCTGGAGTTAAACTTCTTGGATTTGCCGGTTATAAAGCAGGTATGTCACATATATATTATATCGAAAATTATGAAAACTCACCGTATTTAGGACAGGAATTATTTGCTCCTGTGACTATTGTGGAGACCCCACCACTAAAAGTTATAGGTATAGTTAGCTATGCTATTGATTATACTAAGAATGCTCTAGTTACATTTAAGACCGCATATGCTGAGGAAGCTCCAGATTTTGTGAAACGTAGAATCGTTACTTATGCTCCTACAAATGCGGGGAAAAATCTTGAAGAGATTGAAGCAAACTTAGATAAGATCAGAATATTAAGGCTTTTAGTAGCAACACAGCCTATATTAGCTGGTATTCATAAGAAAACACCTGAAGTATTTGAGATACAGCTAGGAGGGCGTTCCACTATCTCTGAGAAGTTTGAATATGCTAAGAAGGTATTAGGTGATGAGATAAGAGTAGACGATGTATTCAAACCAGGAGATATAATCGATGTAATAGCAGTAACTAAAGGAAAGGGATTTCAGGGACCCGTTAAAAGATGGGGTATAAAATTATTGAGTCATAAAGCTAGGAAGTCCAGAAGGAAACCTGGTGCTTTGGGTCCTTGGAAACCATCTGCAACCAGATATACAGTTCCACTAGCAGGGCAGACTGGTTTTCATAGGCGAACGATATATCATATTAAAATTATGGCTATTAAACAGCCTGATGAGTTCGATCATCCACTTTCATTTAGAAGATATGGGGTAATTAAGAGTACATTTCTCTTACTTAAAGGGTCTGTGCCTGGTCCACCAAAGCGATTAATTAAAATGCGCTTTACCGTAAGACCTGTAAAAGAAGGATTAGCAAAACCTGTAGAGATAACATACTATGACTTTTAATATGATGGAGGTGTAAAAATATGGCTGGGAAAATTCCAGTATATAACATCGATGGTAATGTAGTAGACTATATTGAGAAGCCCATTATATTCTATTTCCCGATAAGAGAAGACTTAATTAGGCGAGCATTTATTTTCCAATTCACGCATAGACTTCAGCCTAAAGGTAGGTATCCATTAGCTGGAAGGGATAAATCAGCTGAGTATTTCGGAACTGGTTTAGGTTTAGCTAGAGTACCAAGGATAAAAACAGAACCCCTGCGTGGTAGGGCGGCTATCGTTACGATGGCTAGAGGCGGTAGAAGACCCCATGTAACCACGCCTGAAAAGAAGATATATAAGAAGCTTAATAAGAAAGAACTTAAATTAGCTATAGCATCTGCTCTCTCAGCTACAGGCGTAAGAGAATTAGTTTCTAAGAGAGGTCATAGAATAGATAACGTACCACATATCCCATTAATAATATCAAATGAGTTTGAATCACTGAAGAAGACCTCTGAAGTCTGGGACGCATTAATCAACCTTGGTCTTGAAGATGATATAATGCGTGTTAAGGAGAATATTAAATTAGTCGGTAGTAAAGCTAAGTGGAGAGGAAGAAGGAGGAAAGTTAGAAAGGGACCATTAATCATATATGGGGTTGATGATGGAATTGTTAAAGCAGCTAGGAATATCATAGGAATAGATGTAATTTCAGCAATGGATGTATCAGTAATACACTTAGCACCTGGGGGTAATCCTGGTCGCTTAACTATATGGACATTAAATGCACTAGATATGATTTCAAAGAGATTCGAAGATTTAATTAGAAGATATGTAGAGGTGATGACTTAATGTCGGTAGACAAGTTTTATGAGATCGTAAAATATCCTGTTATAACAGAGAAATCCGTATTAATGGTTGAGAAGTTAAATAAAGTCACCGTTATAGTAGACAAAAAAGCCAATAAAACATTATTAAGACAGATATTTAAGGAGAAATTTAATGTTCCCGTGAAGAAAGTAAATATGATGAATACACCTGATGGTTTAAAAAAGGCAATTATAACTTTCTATAACCGAGATGATGCAATCAAGGTAGCTACCGCACTGGGAATATTATGACCTGGATTTGGTGAGAGGATATGGGTAAAAGAATTCTTGCTCAAAGAAAGGGTAGATCTCCATTATTTAGATCAGCAGGTAAGAGTGTCGCTCCAGTTAAGATACCTGATTTTAAATCCGCTTTAAAAGCTACAGTTATAGCTATAATGCATAATCCAGGTAGAGGTGCTCCAATAGCTAAATTAATAGCTGAAGATGGCACTGAGTTCTATTTAAATGCAGTTGAAGGTATGTACGTTGGGCAAGATATATCTATATATGGAGGGGGGGAGCCGAAGCCTGGTGATATTAGGAGATTAAAGGATATTCCACCAGGTACTATAATATCTCATGTTGAGAAGATACCTGGTGATGGAGGTAAATTTGCTAGAGCGTCTGGAACGTATGCTCAAGTGATAGGTGCTACTAAGGATGGTATAGAAGTTATGCTTCCATCTGGTAAAAGCGTCATATTACATCCAGAGGCACGTGCAGTTATTGGTGCAGTAGCAGGTGGTGGGCGTACAGAGAAACCATTTTTAAAGGCAGGAGCTAAATATTGGTGGATGAAAGCAAAAGCTCCGAAGCGATGGCCTAGAGTTAGAGGTGTTGCTATGAATCCTGTAGATCATCCATTCGGAGGAGGAGCACATCAACATGTTGGTAAGCCTAAGACAGTTGCTAGAAACGCACCACCTGGAGCTAAGGTAGGTAGTTTCGGTGCTCGGAGAACAGGGAGAAGCAAGAAGTAAAATTTATAAGCTAGCCGTGAATAATAGTGTTGGAGTAGTATCATGACGAGAAGAGTTTTCACATACAGAGGATATACATTAGAAGAATTAAAGAAAATGTCGATAGAGGAGTTTGCACGCTTAGTTAATTCTAAAGAAAGAAGATTCCTTTTACGTGGTAATTTTGGTCCTCAAGGTAAAAAATTACTTGAAAAGGTTAAAAAAGCTGTCGAAGGGAAGTATAATAAGCCAATTAAAACACATTTCAGAGAGATGGTAATTCTACCTATAATGGTAGGACTAACGATATATGTGCATAATGGGAAGGAGTTCGTCCCAGTCGAGATAAAACCCGAAATGATAGGTAGAAGATTAGGTGAGTTTGCACATACAATTAAACCGGTTAAGCATGGAATGCCGGGTGTAGGAGCTACAAGATCGAGTCTCTATATTCCAACCAAGTAATATCTCTCCTGATCTTTTAGCAAACATTACGATCTCTCCTCTCTAATCGTGTAAATGTAGTATAAGTATGTAATACTACAGTCTACAGGCAGCTAACTTAATAAACGCTAGGTATATAAGCACTTAAAATTACTGAAATAGAATATTCTTCTGTATTTAATCTTATGGCGATATCTCCTAGACAGATAATCTAATGAATCATATACTCATATATTAGCAAAGATCAATTCTATTGTAACTAATACAAGTGTAGACATAATCACAAGACTGAGAGCAAAAATATAAAAGTTTATAATATAGAATACGAGTATTAGAGAGATTATCGCGTTAAGAACTATATTTATTAAT